>JAKAZC010000257.1 GCA_021826655.1 Actinomycetes bacterium
CCACCGCGCACCAACAGTTGGTGACTGGACAAATCGGCGTCGGAAGGGGCTTCTCGGAAGGTACTTACCATTAGTCGTTATATGCGCATGGGCGGAGATCCTACCGTCCGCCCTCGCCGCCCCCGGATGCCGTCGGGAGCAGCGGCAACCGGGGTCGCGCTCCGCCCGCAGGTCAGTCGGCTGGGGCCACGTCGTCACCGAAGCGCGTGCGGATCAGCTCCACCTTCGTCTCCGATGCATTCGCGTCGTCACCCCTGGCATCGAGCAGCTCGCGACGATCGGCCTCGGCCTCCGCCTCGGCCCCGGCGTCGGCCGCCGCCAGGCGCGCCTCGACGCCTTCGCTCACCAGGCGTTCGGCCTCGGCCACCAGTGCCTCGACCATCTGCTCCTCGGGCACCACCCGGACGATCTTGCCCTTGATGAACAGGTGACCCCGCTTACGGCCCGCGGCGATCCCCAGATCGGCCTCGCGGGCCTCACCCGGACCGTTCACAACGCACCCCATGACCGCGACCTGGATGGGCAGGTTCCGGTCCTGGAGCGCGTCCTGGGCGGCCTGGGCCACCGCGATGACGTCGATCTCCGACCGTCCGCAGCTCGGGCAGGCGATCAGGTCGAGGCTCTTTCGCTCGCGGAGCCCGAGAGCCTCGAGCAATTGGCGCCCCGCCCGGGCCTCCTCGACCGGATCGGCCGTGAGCGAGTAGCGGATGGTGTCGCCGATTCCCTCGGCCAGGAGGGTGGCGATCCCGGCGGTGCCCTTCAGCAGGCCGCCCGGTGGGGGGCCTGCCTCGGTCACCCCGAGGTGGAGCGGGTGGTCGAAGGTCTCCGACGCGAGTCGATACGCCTCGATCATCAGCGGGACGGACGAGGCCTTGACCGAGATCTTGACGTCCTCGAAATCGACCTCGGCGAAGTAGGCCAACTCCATGCGGGCCGACTCCACCAGCGCCTCGGGGGTGGCCCCGCCGTACTTCTTGTACAGGTCGGGGTGCAGCGATCCGGCGTTGACGCCGATCCGGATCGGCACACCGCGGTCCTTCGCCTCGGCGGCTACCAGTCGGATCTCGTCCGGCTTCCGCAGGTTGCCCGGGTTGAGCCGGAGGCCCTGAACGCCGGCCTCGAGGGCGGCGAGCGCCATCTCCACGTGGAAGTGGATGTCGGCGATGATCGGCACCGGCGAGCGGGGGACGATGCGGGCCAACCCCTCGGCCGCCGCCTCCTCGTTGCAGGTGCATCGGACGATGTCGGCACCGGCAGCGGCCAGGGCGTAGACCTGGGACAGCGTCCCGTCGACATCGGCAGTCTTGGTCGTGGTCATCGACTGGACCGATACAGGGGCACCACCCCCGACGGCCACGCCCCCCACCTGGATCTTCCGGGTCACCCGCCGATTGGTAAGGGAGGCCCTCGCGTCTGCCATGCCTCCATGCTAGGGGTGCAGGCGCCCGGACGAGCGCAGGGGACAGGCGCGGGTGGGGCCCCGGAGCCGGGACGCCGGCGGCGCGGACGGGGCCGGTGCTACCCGAACGGGTTGGCCTGGGGATGGACCAGGTCGGTCAGCAACGAAGTCGTGAACAGGATGCCCAGGAACGCAACCAGGGCCCACGTGTACGGCAGCAGCTTCGACACGTCGGCGTGGTAGCGGAGCCGTGATCGGGCACTCCGGATCTTCTCGTACACGGCGATCGCCACGTGTCCGCCGTCGAGAGGCAGCATCGGGAACAGGTTGAAGATCCCGATGAACAGATTGATGGAGACGAGGACGATCAGCAGATCACCGATGCCTGCGTGGACGGCATCGGTGGCCGTCTGGACCACGCCCACGACCGACTGGACGCGGGTACCGTTCGCCGATGCCTGGCTGGCCGCCTTGGCGTTCGCGAGCTGGCCGAACCGCTGCACGGTCGCCGCCGGGGAGAAGAGATGGGCCACCCCGACCACCGACTCCCAGGAGAACCGGACCATGTCGCCGCCGGTCCGAGCCAGACCCGTCAAGGGGCCCACCCGCTCGACCGGCGAGCCCAGACTGACCCCGATGAGCCCGTACGGAGCGGAGCCCGGAGGTTGGGTCACTCCGGCCTGATGGACGGTCCGACCGTCGACGGGCGTGACCACCAGGGTACGCTCGGACCCCGACCGGTCGACGACCAGTGTCACCGGCCGATCGGGGTTCCCGTGGAGCGCGGCGACCAGGGAACCGCCGTTCCCCCCGACCGTCCGACCGTCGACGGACACGACCACGTCACCGGGATGCAGCCCGGCCAACTGCGCCGGTCCGGGACGCCCACCGACCCGGACCACCTGTTGGACGGCGACCTTGTCACCGTTCGGAAGGCCGACGAAGGTGAGCAGGGTCCACAGCAGGACGAAGGCCATGAGGAAGTGCATCGCCGATCCGGCCACGGCCACCAGGAGGCGGGCGTGGAACGGCTGTTCGCGGTAGGTGCGGGCCTCGTCCGCGGGATCGACCTCCTCGAGGTTGGTCATCCCCGGAATCTTCACGTAGCCCCCGAGCGGGATGGCCTTCACCCCGTACTCGGTCTCGCCCCTGCGGAACGACCACAGGCGCGGTCCGAATCCGAGGAAGTACTCGGTGACCTTCATGTTGCCCCGCTTGGCGGCCAGGAAGTGTCCGAGCTCGTGGACCATGATCATCACGATCAGGCAGGCCACCACGACCAGCAGCGCCGCCTGGCCCGTGGCCACGGCGAGCGCAACGACACCTACGACCACCACGAGCAGCTCCACCAGGGAACGGGTGGCCGACTTCCCGCCCGCAACATCCGGGTCTGGTGGAACCGGTGTCCCGGGCGGGCCCGGGGATCGGAGATCGACGGCGCTCATGCCGCTCCCCGGAGGCGGACGGCATCTCCCGCGATGCGGCGGGCGGCTGCGTCCGCTCCGAGCACGTCCTCCACGGTGCGGTCGCCCGCTCCTCCGGCGTCGTAGCGGTCGAGCGTGGACTCCACCACCGAGGCGATGGCCGACCAGTCGACGCGCCCGTCGAGGAAGGCGGCGACAGCCACCTCGTTGGCCGCGTTCAGCCACGCCGGTGCGAGGTCGCCGACACGGCCGGCCCGGTAGGCGAGGTCCAGACACGGGAAGGTGGCCCGGTCCGGCTGCTCGAATTCGAGCACGGACAGACCCGCCCAGTCGATCGCCCCGAACGGGGTGGCCAGACGGCCGGGGTGGGCCAGGGCGTAACCGATGGGGAGCCGCATATCCGGCATCGAGAGCTGGGCGATGACGGCTCCGTCGACGAATTCGACCATCGAGTGGACGATGGACTGGGGGTGCACCACGACGTCGATGGCGTCGTAGGGCACGCCGAACAGTTCATGGGCCTCGATGACCTCGAGCCCCTTGTTCATCAGGGTGGAGGAGTCGACCGTGATCTTCGGGCCCATCGTCCACGTCGGATGGGCCAGCGCCTCGTCGACGCCCACACCGGTGAGCTCGTCCGCCTTACGGCCCCGGAACGGCCCCCCCGAGGCCGTCAGGAGGATGCGGGCCACGTCTCCGGCGCGCCCCGAGCGCAGGCACTGGTGGACGGCGCAGTGCTCGGAGTCCACCGGGATGATCTCGGCACCCGGCGTACGCCGCACCCGGGCCACGACGGGGGCGCCGGCGATGATCGACTCCTTGTTGGCCAGGGCCAGTCGCCTACCGGCCTCGAGGGCGGCGATGGTGACCGTGAGCCCCGCGAAACCGACGACGCCGTTGACCACCACGTCGGCCTCGGTGGCGATGGCCGCCAGCCCGTCGACCCCGACCACCAACTCGGTCCCATCCGGAAGGCGCTCGGCCACCTGGGCGGCGAGCGAGGCGTCCCCGATGGCCACGGTGCTCGGGCGGAACTCGAGGGCCTGGGCGACCAACGCGTCGACCGAGCGCTGCGCACCGATCGCCACGACCTGGAAGCGGCCGGGCTCACTACGGACCACGTCGAGCGTCTGGGTCCCGATCGAGCCGGTCGAGCCAACGACGCTCACGGCGACCGGAGCGTTGCCTGCGTCGAGCGTCACCAGGGACCGCCGGTCAGAACTGTCATCCCCCCAGCCTGCCCGAAGTTCACCCGAGGTTGAGCGCGCGTACCAGGTAGTAGGTGGCGGGCAGCACGAAGATGAGGGCGTCGAC
>JAKAZC010000258.1 GCA_021826655.1 Actinomycetes bacterium
CGAGGGCCGCCCACCTGGACCGCAGGAGATGCCCAGACCCGCACACGACCAGGGCCACTGCGAAGGCGCCGACCAAGAAGGCGACATTCAGCTTGTCGAGCAGCGCGACGCCGGTCACCGCTCCGGCAGGAAGCCACAGGCGGGTGTCGGCGGTCCGCAGCAGTCGGGCGAAGATCCACCCGAGGACCGCCCACGAGGCAATGTCGAAGGGCGTGGTCGACAGGAGGTGGAAGGCAGCCAGGCACTGCACCGAGGTCGTGGCCGCCACGGCTGCGACCAGCTGGGCGCGCCGGCCGCCTCCCATTTCCCTGGCCATCAGGCCGGCGAGGAGCACGGCCCCGGCCCCAGCCACGGCCGACGGGACCCGCAGCCAGAACAGCGACGTCCCGAAGACGGCCGTGACCGCTCGGGCGATGGCCGGGACCAGCGGTGGCTGGTCGACGTACCCCCACGACAGGTGCCGTGCGCATGCCAGGAAGTACAGCTCGTCGCGGTGGAAGCCGTAGCGGTTGGCCACCGCCAGCTCGACAGCCAGGAGGCTGCCGGCCACCGTGGCCAGTACCGGCCACGCCACCGGCTCGAGCGCCGCGTCGGGGGGGGCCGCCGTCATCGGGAGGTATCCGACACAGGTCGGGGGCCGGCGATGGCATTGCACGCGTACTCGACGACCGTACGCCGGGCGAGCTCGTCGTCGAAGCGGGCCGCGTCACGCCCTTCGAACCGCTTCCATGCAAACCAGGCGACGGCTTCGTGGACCAGCTGGGCGGCGACGGTCAGGTCCGGCAGCGCCAGGAGCCGCCCCTCACCGGCCCGGGCATGCAGATAGCGCACCAGGAGGTCGATGTGACGCCGGCGCCGGCGCCCGAAGTAGAACTCCTCGAGCGGTGGGAGATCGGCGGCGCAGGCCTCGACCACCGAGAGTGCCGGCCACAGGCGCGACACCACCCCGTACTGCTCGTCGACGATCGCCGCCAGCTCCGAGCGCACGTCGGGTGGCGCAGGAGCGTCGACCGCGCCCCGCAGGACCGGTGTGGCGCCCTGCCGCCGCAGGCCATCGGCGAGCATCGACAGTGTCTCCTCGAACGCCGGTGCCCGTAGGGGAAGGCCGGCCCCGGGCGGCACGCTCAGCCGGTGAGCGAGGACCGCATGGAACAGCGCCTCCTTGCCCTCGAGGTAGGTGTAGACGGATCCCGTGGACACCCCGGCCTCGGCCGCGACGTCCGCCATCTTCGTCCGGCGGTAGCCGACGCGGCTCAGGCATCGGCCTCCGGCTTCCGTGATGTCCGCCATGCGGGTCTCCGACAAGGGCCGGGCCATCGGGCAAGTATTGACTGAACCGTTCATTCAGTCAACAGGGGCCAGCCGGTGGCGGCTCCGCCCTACAGGGCGAGCGGGCTCCCCTCCCCCTGCTCCACGTACGACCGGAGGCTGCCGAGGAAGTGATGCCAGCCGGCTCGGCACGCTTCGAAGCACTCGAGGGCGGGGACGAGACCGACGTGCGCGAAGCGGAGGTGGGTGTCCTCGGAGCCGCCGTCCCCGAGGTCGAAGGCGATCTCGGTGCCGGCCCACTCCGGATTGAGCTCGTAGCCCAGGACCCTCCAGCGCACCCGTTCCGGGTACGACGCCTCGTCCACCGAGATGGTGAGGGTGTCGGGGCGCTGGTGTGAGAATCGCAGTTCGCCACCGGTGACGGCGCCACCCGCGACGGGGGACCACCACCCGGCCAGGCCCTCCAGCGTGGTCAGGGCGGTATACACCGCCGGCCGTGGTGCGCCGATCCGCAGGTCGGCCCTGTAGCTGTCGGACTGCCGCTGTACGTCCCCGGGCTCCGGTCCGCCGGTTGCCGCATCTCCTGTCACCGCCACATCCTCCCTCTCGGTGCACCCCGGTGGCGCCCTCACAGCCAGGCAACGCCACCGGCGAAACGTAGCCAGATCGCGTCGTCCGCGGACGAACGTGCGACACGGGCCCTGGTCACGCCTCCACGCCCTCAGCCCGAGGTGAACCCCAGGGCTGCGGCCGCCTCAGCCGTGATCATGGCCGGGCTCCAGGGCGGGTCCCACACCAGGTCCACCCGGACGTCGGTCCCTGGCAACGCCGCTTCCACCGCCATCCGGGCCATCACCGGCAGGCTCTCGCTGGCCGGGCACCCCGGTGTGGTGAGGGTCATGGTCACCTCGACGGCGCCATTCTCGTTGTGGACGTCGTACACCAGGCCGAGTGCGACGAGGTCGAGTCCCAGCTCGGGGTCGCACACGGTTGCCAGCGCATCCCACGCCGCGGCCGCCGGCCCGCCGGCCGCCCGGCCCGGTGCCACGACCGCCGTTTCCGGGGCAGCCGCGGCACCCGACGGCGCCTGGAAGCGCTCCCGGCGGCGGATGTGCGCCAACGGGATCACGACTGCCTCCGGAACGTGACCTGCCAGTCGCCACCACCCAGCTCCACCGCCTCGTAGGAGAAGCCCTGCTCCGACAGGAGCCCCTCGAGCGGTACCGGCTCGAACGGGGCCAGCACGACCAGGTCCTCCTTGTCACCCAGGCCGTCGAGTGCAGTCATGATCATCCCGAACGGCTCGTCACCTGCTGCCAGGACGGGCCGTGCATCGACGGTCGCCATCGGACCACCTCCTCGCTCGTGGCCGGCGGGTGCCGGTCTCGATTGTTCTTCTACTTTTTACTAGAGTTATATCATGCACGATCCTGTAGGTCACGACCCCGGCGGCACCACAGCAGCCACCCCGGCACCCGTCTCTCCCCCTACCCCGGCACCAGCCCCGCCACCCACATCGGCACTGTGGGTGGGGCGCCCCCCCGGGGTCCCCGGCACCGTGCCCCCGCCGGCCGTTCCATTGGCGTTCCTCGGGGCAGCCGCCGCCGGCCTCGTCGCCTGCGGGATCACCCTGGCCTGGGCCAGCGGGGCGTCGAGCGTCGACCCGACGGCCGATCCCGTGGTTGCCGCCGCCCACTTCGGCATGTTGGCCACGCTCTCCATGGGTGTCCTCGGCGCCCTCTTCCAGTTCACGCCGGTGGTGACCCGGCGCCCGCTCCGCTCCCTCCGCCTGGCGTGGATCACGTTCGCCACGTGGCTGCCGGCGTCGTGGCTCCTCCCCCTCGGGTTCGCCACCCGCCACGAGGTACTGGTCGAGGCGGGCGGTGCCCTGGCCGCCCTGGCCGTGGCCGCCGCCGTCGCCACCCTGTCCGCGCCCCTGGCCGGAGCGGGCGGGGACGTCGTCGCCGCCGGCATCCGGGCTGCCGTTGCCGGGTTCGTGGTCACCGCCTGCTTCGGCGTCGTCTACGTCGCCGACCGGCGAGCTGCCTGGTTCGACCTGCCCGGCCACGTCGTGATGGCCCATGCCTCCGTGGGACTGCTGGCCTGGCTGGGCCTCACCTACGTGAGCGTCGCCGAGAAGTTGTGGCCGATGTTCTTCCTCGCACACGTCCCCGGCCGGCGCCGTGCCGGTCGCATCGCGGTGACCGCGGTGCCCACCGGCGTGGTGCTGCTCTCCCCCGGCCTGTTGACCAACACGGCCTGGCTGGCCTGGACCGGTGCCGCGGTGGTGGCCGTCGGCCTGGCAGCCCACCTCATGTCGCTGGTCGTCACCCTCCGGCACCGGCGCCGGTCGATCGACCTCCACGCCGCCTTCGTCGTCACCGCAGCGCTCTCGCTCATGGCCGGGGTGGGGCTGGCGCTGGCCGGAGCGGTGGTCCTCCGCTCCGACCACCACGCGGGCGTCGCCCTGGTGGCCGCCTCGGTCGCCGCCGTGGGCGGCTGGCTGCTCGAGGCGCTGGTCGGCCACGTCCACAAGGTGGTCCCCTTCGTCGAGTGGTCCTCCTTGCGTGCCCGGGGCGTGTCGTATGGCCCCACGGGCCGGCAGATCATGTTCGCCGACCTCTACCGCCACAGCTGGGCCGGCGCCACCTACGTCCTGGTCACCGTTGGCATCGCCACCGTGACGGCCGGGCTGGCCACCTCCGAGGCGGCCATCGTGGCCGCCGGTGGCTGGGTCCTCGCCGCCACCGGGATCGTGACTGCGGCCAACTTCTGGACGACGGCCCGCCGGCTCGGCCGGTCGGCACCGCCGGTGGGCACCGATCGGCCGGCGGCTGC
>JAKAZC010000259.1 GCA_021826655.1 Actinomycetes bacterium
GTGAGGATAGTCGCATTCGACCATGACCCGGTCGGCGCCGATCCGGTCGATCATCTCGAACCCGGCGGCGTCGTCGAGTGCGCAGAACCAGAAATTCCGGCGCAAGACCTCGAGCGGGTGGAGATCCTCGTCCACCCACCCGCCGGTGAACTCCCGGTACCGGAAGCAGTGCTCGATCCGGTCGACGAGGGCCGGCACCCAGTCGATGCCCCCCTCGGAGATGGCGATGCGCAGCCGTGGAAACCGCAGGGCCACCTTGGAGAAGAGCCAGTCGGTGGTGGTGATGATCGACCCGACGAAGAACAGGGCGGTGGTGACCTCGGGCGGCGCGTCAGACGATCCGCCGACGATCGACGACGCCGACCCGACATGCAGGCAGAGCACGGTGTCCGTGTCCTCGCAGGCGGCGAGCAGCGGGTCCCAGTAGCCGGTGTGGATGCTCGGCAGGCCGAGCTTCTCCGGCATCTCCGGGAAAGACAGCGCCCGGAACCCCCGCTCGGCGTTGCGCCGGACCTCGGAGGCGGCCACCTCCGGGTCGCGCAACCACGTCACCTGCAACGGGATGAACCGTTCCGGATGCCCTCCGACCCAGGCATCGAGATGCCAATCGTTCCACGCCCGCATGGCCGCCAGCCCCACCTCGGGATCCTTGGCCTCGGAGAACCGTGCCCCGGCGAAGCCGGCGACCATCGACGGGAAGCACAGGGACGCCCAGATCCCCGCCCGGTCCATGTCCTCGACCCGTGCGTCGGCGTCGAAGCAGCCACGGCGCATGTGGTCGAACCGGGTGGGCTCCATCGAGTACTCCGCAGGCGGCCTGCCGGCTACCGCATTGGTCCCCGCGTTCGGGATGAGGCGGTCCTCGAACTGCCAGACCTGGCTGCCGTCGGCCTGCTCCACCACCCGCGGCGCCCGTTCCGCCAGTCGTGCCGGCATGCGCCCCTCGAACGTGTCCGGTGGCTCGACCAGGTGGTCGTCCACGGAGATGATGGTGTACTCCCTGGTCCTCGGCTCGACCTCGGGGAGGAAGGTGACCGAGCGGGGACGGCCTACGCCGATGGTGAGGCCTTCGAGTGTCGACATGGTGCTGCTCCTTACCTGTGGTGGCGGTGCGGGTGGTGGTGCGGCTTCAGCGCCCGACGGGGCGGTCAGGCCCCGGTGCCGGTCCGGTACTGGACGGCGGTCCGGCTGGCCAGGATGGGCCGGATGTGCTCGGTCACCAGGGCGACGTGGGCCGGATGGGCGGCATAGGCCCGGTAGCCGTCCTCGTCGTCGAAGTCGGCAACGACTGCCAGGTCTGCGTTGTCGGGGGCGAGGCCGGCGTCGGTGCCGAAGCTGTACGCACGGATGCCCGGGATGGCGGCCGGGAGCCCGGCGAGACCGTCGAGCACGGCGGACACCTGGTCGCCGGTGGTGCCGGGTCCCCAGGTCATGAGGACGACGTGTCGGAACATGGTTACCTCGCTTCTCGTGTCGGGGGTTTTGGTGTCGGTGCTTCGTGCGTGGGGGCAGGGGTGCAGACCGTCAGGTGGCGGCGGAGCGGTGCGACGACCTCGGCACCGAGCCGCTCGACCCGTTCGAGCTGTGCGCCCAGTTCCTCGTCGGGGAAGAGGGCACGCAGGGCGAGGTGCACCCGGGACCAGCCAGCCAGCCCATCGAGCACGGCGGTCAGGCCGTCCACCAGGTCGGTAGCCGACCCGAGGTGATGGACGTAGCGGGTGATGGCGCCGAGGGCCAGGCCCCCGTCGGCTACCGGCTGGCCGCCGATCCTGCCGGCGTAGACGTCGGTGCCGGCCTGGAGCTGCTCGTAGGTGGCCTGTTGGGCGGCGAACCCGGCGAGCGCCGACTCGGCGTTGCCGCCGGGGTCGGTGAGCACCACGGAGAGGTTCACGCCGAACGTGAACGGCCGGTCATCGCCGGCGAGCGCGGCGCGCAACCGGGCGGCGCTCGCCGCCACCAGGTCCGGGTCGCCCCGGCCGACCAGGTGGCCGTCGGCGTGCCGGCCGACCCGGTCGAGCGCGCCCGGCGCGTACCCACCCAGCCAGATGGGGATCCCACCGTCGCGGACGGGTGCCGGGGTGACCAGGGCGTCGTTGAAGGAGAAGTGCTCCCCGTGCCACGAGAACGGCTCGGCCCGCCAGCACCGTCGTAGGACCTGCACCAGTTCGTCCAGCCGGGCGCCTCGCTGCGTGGGGTCCACGCCGTAGAGGGCGAACTCGTGGGGGAGGTAGCCGGCGCCCAGCCCGAGGAGGAGGCGCCCGCCGCTCAGGTTGTCGACGACCGACGCTTCTTCGGCCAGCCGGACCGGGTGGCACAGCGGCCCGACCACCACGCCGGCGCCGAGCTCGATGGTCGTCGTGGCGGCGGCGACGGCGGCCAGGAGCACCAGCGGCGCCGGGAGGTAGCCGTCGACCAGGCCGTGGTGCTCGCTCGCCCAGAAGACGTCGAAGCCGGCGGCCTCGGCGGCGCGGGCCAGCGGCACGGCGTCCGAGTAGTGGTGCCGGCGCTCGCTCGGGCGCTGCTGGCCCGTGTAGAGGCCGATCCCGAACGACACCTGCGCCGGGCCGCGACGGCCGTCCGGGCTCATACGAGCGGCACGTCGTTCCCGCCCTCGTCGACCAGGGTGATGGCCCGCCCCGGGCAGTTGCGGGCGACGGCCAGGAGGCGGGCGTCGTCGGCGCTGCCACCCGGCACCACCTCGGCGAGCTCCTCGTCGTCGAAGCGGAACACGGCCGGTGCATCGGCGACGCACTTGCCCGAGCTGATGCACAGCTCCTGGTCGATCCGGATCGTGTAGCCCATGTGTCGGCTCCTTCGTTCGTTGCTCATGCTCCGACCGCCAGCCGCAGGAGCGGCCGCCGTTGCGTGGGGGCGTCCCGGCACGCGGACCGGGTGTCACCCTCGAAGCGTCGTGTGCAAGCGTCCTGTCTCGATGTCCCCTGTCGCCTACTGCAGGCCCCCTGCTGCGCCACCGTCGACGGGGATCGCCGCGCCGGTGATGAAGCGGGCCTGGTCGGAGCAGAGGAAGGCGACGATGGCACCGAAGTCGGCAGGATCGCCGACGGTGCCGGCCGGGATCTGGGCAGCGAGCGACGACATGTCATCGCCTACCAGGGAACGGACCCGGTCGGTGGCGTGGTAGCCGGGCTGGAGCGAGTTGACGGTCACGCCGTGGCGCGCCACCTCGGTCGCCACCGTCTTCACGAACCCGGTGGCGCCGGCCCGGGCCGTGTTCGAGGTGATGAGGTTGGCGATCGGCTGGCGGACGCTGATCGACGTGATGGCGACGACCCGGCCCCAGCCCTGGTCGCACATGCCGGGGATCGCCGCCTTGCACATGGCCACCACCGACAGCAGATTGAGCGAGAGGGCCTTCTCGTAGGCGGCCAGCTCCGTGGTCTCGAACGTCCCGGGTGGGGGACCACCGGCGTTGGTCACCAGGATGTCGAGGCCGCCGAGCATGGCGGCCGCCTGCTCGACGAACCCGGCGGCACCCTCGGGGGAGCCCACGTCGGCACCAACGCCCAGCGCACCGTGCCCGATGCGCCGGGCGGCGTCCTCGGCCCGCTCGGCGTCGCGCCCGCACAGGACGACGGAGGCGCCCTCGGAAGCGAGCGCACGGGCGGCCTCCCACCCGAGCCCGGCGGTGCCCGCCGCGACCGCGGCTCGACGACCGATCAGACCGAGTTCCATCTCCCCCTCCAGCGTGCTCGTGGCGCCGCGTGCAGCTCCTGCTGCGGTTCGCCGGTCCCTGTGCGAGGACCGGTCAGGTGGCACCGGCTGTGGCGCCGCCCGTGCCCGGCCGGCCGTGGACAGGTGCCCGACCCGTGGGTACTATAGCAGTAGTCAGTGTTATGACGACGGGTTGACATGAGCGGTCGCGCGCTGCTCACGCCGCACCAACGCCGGTGGCGGTGCCCGTCAGGTCGATCAATGGGGGGTCGCAAGCGCATGCCCGAGGTCCTGCTCAAGGGTGGTCGGCTCATCGACGGAACCGGTGGGCCGGTCCGACCGGACACGTCGGTCCTGCTCGGCGGTGACCGGATCGTCGCCGTCGGCGCCGACGCCGACGCGGCCGCCGGCCGGCCCGAAGGGG
>JAKAZC010000260.1 GCA_021826655.1 Actinomycetes bacterium
GGCGGCCGCCGGCGCGGGGCCGGGGGCCGCGGGGCCGGCATCGACGCTCGCTCCCGTGCCGGAGCCTCCCGGGCTGGTGTCGTCCCGGGGCCACGGGAGGAACCTGGGCATGACCGAGACCTTCGGGCGCCACGCCGACACCGAGCTGTTCGACTACATGGTCATCGACCCCGAGACCCAGGCCCGCGTCCCCGACGGCGAGGAGGGGGAGTTCTGCGTGCGCGGGTTCGGCCTGATGGCGGGCATGTACAAGCGGGAGCGCGAGGCGGTGTTCGACGCCGACGGCTACTACCACACGGGCGATCGCGGGTACGTCGAGTCGGGGCAGATCTACTTCACCGGGCGGTACAGCGAGATGATCAAGACCGGGGGGGCGAACGTCGCACCGGCGGAGGTGGAGGGGGTGCTCCTCGGCCTCCCCGGGGTTGCCGAGGCGTACGTGTTCGGGGTCGACGACGCCGGGCGGGGGGAGGTCGTGATGGCGGTCGTCGTGGCCGGGCCCGGTCACCGGCTCGATCCACAGGACCTGCGGGCACGGGCCGGCGAGGTGCTCTCCGGTTACAAGGTGCCGGCCCGGATCGACGTCGTGACGGCCGCGGCGGTCCCGCTGCTCGGCACCGGGAAGCCGGACAAGCGGACGATGCGCAGCCGGTACGTGGCCGGGTGACCGCGGGCCCCGGCCGGGGGACCTGAGCCTCAGGCCTCCCGCTTGTCGCCCCAGGTGTCCCAGTGGGTGATGTGCTCGGGCGGCGGCCGGTGCGCGGGGCGGAAGTCCGTCCCCTTCGTGTAGGCCACCGGGAGCAGTGCCACCTGCATGACGTCGTCGGGGATCCCGAGGAGCTCTGCCGCCTTCTGCTCGGAGGCGAGGTGGAAGCTGGTGAGGACCGAGCCCAGGCCGCGGGCCCGAAGGGCGAGCTGGAAGCTCCACACGGCGGGGAAGATGGACCCCATCTGGGCCGCCCAGGCCAGGGGCGGGGCGCCCGGAGCCGGGCGGCCCTTCAGGCAGGGGATCACGTGCACCGGGACCTTGTGCAGGTTGTCGGCCAGCCAGATGGCCGAGCTCATGACCCGCCCGGTCTGGGATCCCGTGTCGATCGTCTGCCGCTGCTGGTCGAAGTAGGCGGCTCCCGCGGTCCGGTACAGCTCGGCCAGCGCGGCGCGCTTCGCCGGGTCGGTGACGATCATCCACCGCCAGCCCTGGTTGTTGGAACCCGTGGGTGCCTGCTGGGAGAGGCGGATGCACTGCAGGAGCACCTCGGGCTCGACCGGCCGGTCGAGGTCGAGGCGCTTGCGCACGGCCCGGGTCGTCGAAAGGAGCCGGTCCGTCTCGGCGAGGTCGAATGGGGGGGTCATGGGGTCGGGCATCCACCTGTTCTAGCCGGGGGTGGATGCCGGGGGCATGGATCGGCGGGGCGGCGGGTCAGGCGGGCAGCCCTCCGGGGCCGTCGGCGGTGCACGGGACCTTCGACAGGGCCTCCCGCAGCGCGGCAATGAGCTCCTGATCCTGAGCCTGCAGGTGCTTCTGGATCTCGAGCGCCTCGCTCAGGATGGCCTCCGCGTCCTTGAAGGTGTTCTCCGAGCGGGCATCGGACGAGGCTGCCGCGATGTTCTGGCCCACGATGATGATGGAGAGGAGGACGAGCTGGAGGAATGTCTGGGCGATCCAGGCGATGATTCCCTCTCCGCCCGGCTTCAGTGCGGCGGGCAGGCCGACGAGAGCGATGGCGGCGAAGGCGTAGGCACACCACATGGTGCCGACCCCGTTGGTGATCTTCACCGCCAGCCACGAGTTGAACCGCACGGTCATCCTGCTCTTGATGACGTCGGCGGTCGTGACCGGCCTGTCGCGGTGCTCGAGGCGCTCGAGCGTGTGGGGGTGCGGGACGTGCGTGTAGTCGCTCATGGGCGGGCCTTTCGTCGGATCCCCGATCCTCCCACGGGCGGATGGCGAACCCTCGGGACGCCGCCCGTGCCTCGCCGGGGCCCGGGCGGACCGCCACCGGCGCCGGCTGGGGTAGATTTCGTGGCCTGTCCCCGAAAGGGCGCTTAGCTCAGTTGGTTAGAGCGCAGCCTTCACACGGCTGAGGTCGTGGGTTCGAGTCCCGCAGCGCCCACCCTGTTCTCCCTGGTCAGGGGCTTGCAGCCCGTCGGCGGCCGCGTCGTCCTCCGCCGGCGTGCGCGCTACGTGCGCGATCGAATCGGGGTATCGGCGCGCACGATCGCGCACGGCGGGTCCCGAACCGGGTCCCGAGGCCGGGTCCGAGGAGCCCTGCCGGTCGGCGTCCCCATGGTCGGCGCCGGGCCCGTCGCCGTCGGCCGAAGGGCCCCGTGCCTCCTCCGCCAGGGCGTCGAGCGCGTCGTTCAGGCGTTGCTCGGAGCCCGGGAGGAGGTGCCCGTAACGGTCGAGGGTGAAGCTGACCGACGTGTGACCGGCCCGAGCCGCCACCTCCTTGGGGTTGGCGCCGGCGGCGATCCAGAGGGCGACGGCGGTGTGGCGAAGGTCGTGGGGGCGCAGATGTCCGAGGCCGGCATCGCGGACGGCCGGCGCCCAGAACCGGCGCCGCCACACGTTCAGCTGCACGGGGCCGCCCTCGGGCGCCGTGAAGACGAGGTCCTCGGGACCGCGGGCGAAGGTGGTGAGGTGCTCGCCCAACGGGCCGGCGGCGACGCGGGGGAGCGGCACGGTGCGCCGGCCGGCCCGGGTCTTGGGCGGTCCGAAATGAAGGTGGCCGCCCACGTCGACGACCGTCTCGGCGACGGCCACGGTTCTGCGCAACAGGTCGACCCGCTTGGCCCGCAGCCCGAAGAGCTCGCCGGCCCGCAGCCCGCCGTAGGCGGCGAGGAGGACCGCCGCCCGGTAGCGCGGGTGGATGGCCCGGGCCAGGTCGTCCACCTCGGACGGCTCGAGGAACCGCATCTCGTTGCGCTCGATCCGTGGCAGGCGGATGCCCTCGCACGGCGACGTGGCCAGCAGTCCCACCTGCACGGCCGCCCGCATGATCTTGCCGAGGAGCTGCGCGGCCTTCGTCGTCGTGGCCGGGGCGAGTCCCGAGGCGCTCAGCTCGGCCACCCAGCTCCGCACGCTCAGGTGGTCGATGGCGCCGAGCTCGGTGCGGCCGAACGCCGGCAGCAGGTAGCGCTCGAGGTAGCCGAGGTCCCTGGCCTTGGTGGACGGCCGCAGGTCGACGATCGTGGCCCGCCACTCCTCGGCCCAGACCGCGAAGCGCACCCGGGCGGCGAGCGGGTCGACCCAGCGCCCGCGGCGCAGGTCCGTCTCGGTGGCCGAGAGGTAGGCGTTGGCGTCACCCTTCGTGGCGAAGGTGAGCGGCGCGACGGCTCGGCGGCCGCCCTGCCAGTAGCTCGCCTGCCACCGACCCGACGGGAGCCGCCGGACCGAGCCGAATGGTCGCCGCCCCATCTGCCGCCTCCCTCTCCCGATCGATCAGTGTTGTCCCTGCCGTGCGCTGCCGATGACGCCTCGGTGCCCGGTCCCCTCAGGTCGTCGCCGCCGATGACCAGTACCGGTCCTCGTTTGCGGCCCGGGCCTGCTCCTCGCGGCCCCGGCGGCGGTCCTCGGCGAAGAGGGCCTCGCCCCGGTCGGCCCAGCCGATGCCGACCGCCCACCACCGGGCCCGTGCATCCTCGTCCGGGGTCGGAACCGCGCCGGGGCGTGTGGCCCGCCACTCGGCCCGGGCCCGGCGCAGGGCGCCGAAGGTCGTCGAGTACCGGCGGGACTTGGTGAGGAAGTGCCCGCCGTAGCCGAAGCTGTGGGCGTGCCGGCGCAGGCCGAGCGCCCCGAGCTCGGGATCGGCACCGAGGCGCCAGGCCGTGGCCGCCATGCGCCGGGCATGGGGGGGCAGCTCCCTCGACGCCAGGTCCTCCTCGGACGTGATCGGCCGGTCGAGCGCGCCGGTGTCGCTCGCGGACTTGGTGGCGTACTTGGCCACGTAGCCGGCCACCCGCGACGCCCGGGCCCCGTCGGGCTCGAGGACCTGGGCGTCGACCTCGGCGCCCCAGCGGGCGAGGCCCCGGGGGTGGGGGACGCGCACCGCACGGGCGCCACGCAGGCAGGCGAGCGCCAGGGCCCCGGCC
>JAKAZC010000011.1 GCA_021826655.1 Actinomycetes bacterium
GCCACCGGGTAGCCGAATGACCGGTACCAGTGGGGCATGAGCGGCTTGTACAACCGCACCCGTTCGTGGAGCCCACTGGAGTGGGACATCGGATTCTTGTGGCGGGACAGGATGTAGTCCGGCAGGTCGTCGCGGAAGGCCTCGCGCAGGATCCACTTCTCGTACCCGTCCCGCACCTTGAACGACACTGGTATCCGCATGGCGAGGAGCAGCAGGTCGAGGTCGAGGAACGGCACCCGTGCCTCGACGCACTGACCCATCGACGTGCGGTCGACCCGCTGCAACTCGGTGCGGGTCAGCTGGCGGATCTTGTGGAGGAAGAGTTGGCGGGTCCTGTCCTCGTCGACCGACCGGTACATGGCGTAGCCCCCGAAGAGCTCGTCGGAGCCGTCCCCGGTCAGCACCACCTTGATGCCGGCCCGGTGTACCGCGGCGAACACCTCCATGGACACGACCGCATTGATGACGTCGCCGTACTCGGTCGCCTCGGACACCCGGACGGCCTCCTTCACCTGGGCGGCGCGGATCCGGCGGGGGGCCACCTCCACCACCACGTGTCGGAGCCCGAGGTCGGTGGCGAGCCGACGCGCGTAGTCGAGGTCCTCGCTGCCGGGAGCGCCCACGGTGAAGGCCGTGCAGTCGGGGTGGAGTCGCGCGATCACGGTGGCCACGAGTGACGAGTCGAGTCCGCCGGACAGGATGATCCCCACGGGTAGATCGGTGTCCACCCTACGTCGCACGGCCTCGACCAGTGTCGCACGCACGGCTCCCGTGGCAGCTTCGACGGAGCCCAGTTCCGGCTGGTCCGAGCCGAGATCGAGGAGGTCGATGTAGGGACGGAGCACCGGGTCCCGGTCGGGCGACCCGGTGCCGCAGTGGCCGGGTGGAACCTCGTGGACCCGTACCCCGAGGCCCACCAGCGCCTTGATCTCGGACGCCGCGTACAGCCGGCCGGGGGTACGGGCCCAGTACAGCGGCTTGACTCCGGCCGGGTCCCGGGCGAGGAAGACCGAGTTGTCTGCGTGGTCGACCATGGCCAGGGCGAATTCGCCCCGGAACTCCAGGAGTGCCCGTTCACCCCAAGCCAGCAGTGCCTCGGCCACCACCTCGGTGTCGCTGTGCGACCGGAATCCGGTCCCTTCCTCGACCAGGGTCTCCCGGAGTTCGCGGAAATTGAAGACCTCGCCGTTGTAGCAGAGCGCATGTCGCCCCGACCCGGTGTTCCACGGCTGGACCGCGAGTTCGCGGTCGACGATCTTCAGGCGGGAGGTGACCAGGAGCGACCCCTCCGTGCGCTCCTCCTCGATCGACTCCCCACGCTGGCCGATCCCGGACGTCATGGCGTCGAAGCGCCGCTCGTCGGCGGCGTCCAGGGACGGGCCCAGCAGCAGTGCGATCCCGCACATGGTCGGTGCGGCCCGCTCAGCCCAGGCCGAGCGCGTGGTAGCGCCCCACCTCGGACGGATTCAGGCAGATGTGCCACGCCCGACCCTCGTCGATGACGTTGAGCACGCCCCGGTCGAGGTAGTCGAGGAGGACGGCACGCAGTGCACCGGCGGCGCCGAACCGCTCGAACCAGGCCACTTCGATGTCGGCCGCCCAGCCCCTGCAGTGGGCACTCGGTAGGAGTGCGGTGAATCCGAGCGCCTTCAGGTGTTGCTGGTGTTCGACGGTCCGGGTGATGCTGGTGACGCGAATCGGGGGCGTCCCCGCGGGAGCTGCGTCCCGGGTGGCGGCGGTCAATTCGTTGAGCACGCCGAGTAGTGCCGGTCGGACCCGGGTGCAGGACAGTCCGGGGCCACGGGGCTCCCGGTCGGGGAACAGGCGCTGCACGACGAAGTCCCGGCCCCGCCGACCCCATCCGTCGGAGGCGACGCCGAAGCTGAACGCCACCCGGCCCCGCGTTCGCTCGTCGACCAGGTCCACCAGATCGGGGGCCGAGACCACGTCGGCATCGGTGGCGAAGTCGGGCTCGTCGTCCCACCACACCAGATCGACGTTCTGGAGCAGGAGGATGCGGACCAGGCCTGCGCCGGAGGTGGCGTTGGACGCCGCGGACGGGACGAACCGGCGGAATTCCTCGGTCGACTGCTGGACCAGGCGGTCGGGCCCGCCCCGGAGGACGGACAGGAACCGCAGTGACGGGTGAGCCAGGGCGTCGGCCACGACGGATCCGACGGTCAGCGGATCAGCCGCGTCGCCGAGGCCCTCGAGCGTCCGGTAGACGGCGTCGATGGCGGCCCTGCGCTGCTGGAGGAGCCTGGCCGGATCCACCTCCGAGGCCGGGAACATGGGTGGTGACCCTACCACCGGCGTCGACCGCTGCTGGTGGTCCCTCGGTGAGGCGCGCCAGGGTCGGCCTGTCGGCGGTGTCGGTCCAGGTGACGGGCTCACAGGATGCCGGGAACCACCGCTTCGACCACACTCGGACCCGGAGTCGCCAGGGCACGGGCGAGCTCGTCGGCGAACTGTTCGGCTGTCTCGGCCCGTGCCGCGTGCAGACCGAGACCCCGCGCGATCTGGGCGAATTCCAGGTCGGGTCGCCCGAGGTCGAGCATCTCCCGGGCTCGGGGCCCGGGCGTCTCGACCCCGACCCGGTCGAGCTCCATGTTGAGCACCGCGTAGGAGCGATTGTTCAGGATCACCGTGGTGACATCGAGGCCCTCGCGGGCCATCGTCCACCAGGCCTGAACGGTGTAGAGCGCACTCCCGTCGGCCTCGAGAGCGACGACCCGCCGGTCAGGCGCGGCCACGGCGGCGCCCACGGCGACCGGCAGGCCCTGGCCGATGGCCCCTCCGGTGAGGGTCAGCCAGTCGTGGGGGGGCGAGCCGGCGGTGGCGCCGGGAGCGAACAGGCCGGCGGTGTTGCCCTCGTCGGAGACGACGGCACCCTCCGGCAGGAGGGCACCGAGTGCCTGACACACGCTCTGGGCGGTCAGTGCTCCCGTGGGCAGGCCCGGGACCGCCGCCTCCTGTCGGTGGGGGCCTCCGGCCGGGGCGCCGACCAGCTCGACCAGTGCCGCCAGTGCGGCGGTCACGTCGTCGCCGGGGCCGGCCACCGGATGGACGGTGCATCCCCCGGGCACGAGATCGCTGAGCTTGCCCGGGTAGGCGAAGAAGGAGACCGGAGACCGGGCGTCGAGCAGCACCAGGTGGCGGATGCCGTCGAGGCGGAGTGAGGCGAACTCGGCCAGGTAGCCGAGCCGCTCGACCGGTGGGCGTCCCGCACCCCGTGCGAGCCGGGCCGGGAAGGTCTCGCACAGGAGCTCGGCACCGGCACCGTCGGCCAGTCCGGCGGCCATATCGAGGAGTGGACCCGAGCACACCCGTCCCCCGATGAACAGAGCGGCGCGCTCTCCTGACCGGAGGGCGGAGGCGGCGGCCTCGACAACGGCCGCGTCCGGTGCGGCACCCCGGCCCGGTCGTGTCCCCACCCCGTCGACGACCGGGCCGCACACGCCACCGTCGGACCACGAGACGTCGGCGGGCAGGATCAAGGTGGCGACCGAGCCGGGGGGCCCATAGGCGGCCTCCAGCGCGTCGACCGCGTCGTGGCCCAGGGCGGCGGTCGACTCGGTGGTGCGGACGAAGGGGGAGACGTTGTTGGCCACGGTGGCGATGTCGGACTGGAGCTGGGCGTCATAGGCGCGGTGGGAGATGGCGTGGTCGCCGACGATGTTCAGCACCGGGCTGTGCGCCCGTCGGGCATTGTGGAGATTGGCCAACCCGTTGCCGAGACCGGGGCCGAGGTGGAGCAGGGTGGCGGCTGTGCGCCCGGCGATCCGGGCATATCCGTCGGCGGCACCGGTGGCCACACCCTCGAACAGGGCGAGCACGCCGTGCATCGACGGCACCTCGTCGAGGGCGGCCACGAAGTGCATCTCCGAGGTCCCCGGGTTCATGAAGCAGCGTTCGACACCGTGGTCGACGAGGGTGCGGATGAGTGACTGGGCTCCGTTCACGGTCGGGCTCCTCGGATGGTGTCGGTGTGCTCGGCGGCGAAGATCGTGCCCGGGTTGAGGATCCCGCAGGGGTCGAAGGCCTGCTTGATCCGGCGCATCAGCCCGAGTTTCACCGGATCCTCGAGATCGGCGAAGGAGGCCAGCTTCGCCGTGCCGATCCCGTGCTCGCCCGACACGGCGCCCCCGAGCTGCACGGCTGCGGCCAGGATGTCATGGAGGAGGCGATGACGGACTTCCGGATCGGGCTGGAAGACCGAGAGATGCACGTTCCCGTCGCCGGCGTGTCCGCACCCGACCACCAGCGAGCCGGCCGCGCCGGCCAGTCCGGCGACGTCGGCCAGGTACGCGGGGATCGAGGCCCGGGGTACCACCGCGTCGACGATGTCGTCCGCGCCGGCCGCCTTCGAGGCCCAGAACGCATGCTCCCGGGCTGCGACCAGCTCGTGGCCGGCGTGGTCGGGCAGTACGTAGACGTCGAGCGCGCCGAGCTCGGTCAGCTGGCCGGCGAGCGCGGCGGTGTCCTCCTCGACACGGTCCCCGTGGTGACCCTCGAGGACGATGACCAGGTAGGCGAGGGCCGTCTCCCGGACGTCGTCGGGAATCCCGAGGTCGATGCCGGCGTTGGCCGTGATGCCCGCCATCGACAGCATGTCGATGTACTCGACGAGGAGCGGGCCCACGCCGCTGGCCACGACCGGGGATACGGCCGCGGCCACCTGGCCGACGGTGGCGAACGGTGCCAGCAACGTGGCCTGGTGGCCTGGCCGGGGATGGAGTCGCAGGACGGCACGAGTGACCAGGGCGAGTGTGCCCTCGGACCCGACGATCAACTGGGTCAGGTCGTACCCGCTGGTGGACTTCACGAACCGCCCGCCGGTGCTGATCACCTCGCCCGTGCCCAGGACGGCCTCGAGCCCGAGGACGTGGTGGCGGGTGACCCCGTACTTCACCGCACGCATGCCGCCGGCATTGGTGGACACGTTGCCCCCCAGGCTCGCGGACTGCTCACCGGGGAAGACCGGGTACACCAGCCCGAGGGGGGCGAGGGCGGAATCGAGTTCGGCCAACGTCACCCCGGGCTCGACCACGGCGACCTGGTTGTCCACGTCGATCTCGATGATCGACGCCATCCGCTCGAACGAGACGACGATCCCCCCCGCGACCGGCACGGCGGCACCGGACAGTCCGGTTCCCGAGCCCCGGGCGGTGACCGGCACCCCGAACTCGCCCGCGGCCACCAGGATGGCCGCCACCTCGGCCGCCGAACCTGGCCGCACGACGGCGATCGGACGGACGGGTGGGACGCCCATCGCCTCGTCATGGCACTCGTCGTCGCCGACGGCGTCCCCCCTGTCGACGTGCGCAGGGCCGGAGACGGCCACCAGCCGGTCGCCGATCGTCGTCACCGGGCGGTCCGCCGCATCCCTGGGACAGCATCCTCCCACACCCCCGACACGCTAGTCCCGCTGTGCCGGCCGACCCGGGCCCCTCCGACGCGGCACGGCCGGTTCCCCCTGACCCTCCGGACCGGCTGCCCCGAATGGGACCGGGAGGACGCACTCGGTAGGCTTGGCGGGTGCCCTCGATGAACTCGATGCCCGGCGCGCACCACCTCGGACTGAGCCTGCACACCGTGCTCACCCGGTGGGACACCGGCCCCTTCGCACTCGTCAGCCTCGCGACCGTCCTGTTGGTCGGGGCCTGGTACGTGCAGTCGGTGTGGGCACTTTCGGCCCGGGGCCGCGTCTGGGGTCGCCTGCGGACGGCATCGTTCCTGACCGGGCTGGTCCTGGTGGACCTGGCCCTCCAGTCCCCTGTCGCCACGCTCACGATGGGCTACTTCGAGGCCCACATGATCCAGCACCTCCTGCTGATGGTCACCGCGCCGCCGCTCCTCGCGTTGGGCGCGCCGATGACCCTCGCGCTCCAGACCTCGGGGCGGCGCACCAAGGTGCGGCTGCTCCACGTGCTCAATTCACGGGCGTTCCGGTGGTGGAGCCACCCGGTGCCGACGGCCGCCGTCTACTACCTCTCGATGTTCGCCTTCTTCCTCACCACGGCCGTCAACGTGGCCATGACCCACATGTGGCTGATGGACATCGTCAACGTCGCGTTCCTGGTGGCGGCCATGCACTTCTGGTGGCCCATCGTCGGCGTCGACTTCATCCCCCACTGGCCCATGGGCCACGGAATGAAGATGGTCGCCCTGCTCATCGGGGTTCCGATCGAGTCGTTCCTCGCCCTCGCGCTGCTCACCTCCACGCGACCGGTGGCGTCGATGTACACCGTGTCCTCCACCCATACCGGAGCGGGCATCCTGTGGGTGGGCGCGGAGGCGTTCACCTTCCTGGCGCTCATTCCGGTGTTCGTCCAGTGGTTACGGGTCGAGGGCCGGCGAACGGCCCGGATCGACGCCGAACTCGACGCGGCGTATGCCGTCGCCGGCACGGACCTCACCCCGGTCGGGCCGGACGGTACGGTGCCGGACACCCGCAACTGAACCCGGACGCCGCTCCCCGTCGCCGTCGACGCCTGTCGGTCAGCCGACCGGGTGGAACGTGTAGGTGAACGGAGCGGACCGGGGTGCGTCGGTGAACGCACTCTTCCCCTTGATGGTGACGCCCACCAGCACGGCCGATGACCCGACCTCGACCGTCATGGTCCCCACCGCCGGATACGAGAGCACCTTGGCCGCAGGCTGCACGCCGCTGATCAGCGGCACCGGTGACGACGAGCTGGTGACCTGGACCCAACACGGGCCGGACGTGGCCACCACCACCGTGTACCGGGTGGTTGCGACGGTGTAGTCCCCACTCGACGACGTCGATCCGGCGGGCTGGACGGGGAATGTCTGGTGACTCACCGGTACCGTCGTGCCCGGTGTCGTCCCGCCCGAAGTGCCGGGTGCGGTCGAACCCGCGGCCACGACGCGCAGGATGTGGGCATCGGCCAGCACCTTGGGCCGGGTGGCCACGAGGACCAGCCCGGCGGCCACGGCCAGCACCAGGACGGCGACCGCCCACGTCACCACCTTGAGTGACCTCGGCGCATGCATGCGGTGCCGGGCACGGGCCACCTGGCGGCGGCTCTTGCGGAGATCGGCCTGGGGGACGACGGGGAACGTCCCGGTGGGCGGACCCGTCGAGAGTGCGTAGTCGTAGTTCCCCGACGTTCCCGCGGCCGACGTGACCCGCCCGCCGACCTGGGGGACCTCGCCCGTCTCGGTGAACGCCCGTAGATGGTCGGGTCCGGTGGTGACGGCGGCCACGACGCTGGTGACGACGGCGGAGGGTCGGGTCGCGGCCGGACCGTCACCGGCGTCGACGTCGGCCCGTTCGGCCCGGAACCGGTCGGTCAACAACTCCTCGTCCAGCCCCAGGAACGTGGCGTACCGACGGAGCGTGGACACAGCGAGTGCCTCGTCAGGCAGTGCGGCCATGTCGTCGGCCTCGAGCGCCTCGAGCTGGGTGATCGGTCGACCGAGTCGGTCGTGCACGGCCAGGAGGTCGAGGCCGCGTGCCACCCGCTCCTGACGGAGCTGCGTCCCGACCGTCTCGGGCTCGGGAGCCAGGTCGCCGTCTTGACCCCCGCCGTCACGACGGGTCGTTCCGCCTCTGGGCCGGATCACGTGGTGTCTCCTGACATGTGTCGTGTCCCAGCGTACCTGCAACGATGCACCGGACGACCGACGCGGCGCGCAATCCCCGGCGACCGCGGGGCGGGAATGTTGCGTACACAACTAGTGTTGTGTAGGGCGTGGACGGACCGGGCGACGCCGGGGGCTGGCCACGGTGGATCGACAGGACAGGAGTGTGGCCATGCCGGCAGTGACCGTGGACGACGTGCTGAGTCTCCCCAGGGTGACCCGTCCCGACCCGCGGCGCGTCCCGGGACGGCCCGTGCTCGGGGTGACCACGGCCCCGGGGGGCCTCGAGGGCGAGGGGTTCCCGGTGCGGCGCGCCTTCGCCGGGGTGGAGCCGTTGCTGCTCGACCCGTTCGTGCACATGGACCAGATGGGCGAGGTCGAGTACGCGCCGGGCGAGGCGAAGGGCACGCCGTGGCATCCACACCGCGGGTTCGAGACCGTGACCTACATGATCGACGGGACCTTCCGGCACAGGGACTCCATCGGGGGCGGCGGGCTCATCACCAACGGGGACACCCAGTGGATGACCGCCGGTGCCGGGATCCTGCACATCGAGGCGCCGCCGTCCGAGCTCGTGGCGGCCGGCGGGCGCTTCCACGGGATCCAGCTCTGGGTGAACCTCCCCCGGGTCGACAAGATGATCGCCCCGGCCTACCAGGACCTCGGTGCCGCCGACGTGGCCCTGCTCACCACCCCCGACGGCGGTGCGCTGCTCCGCCTCATCGCCGGCGAACTCGAGGGCCGTGCAGGTCCCGGTTCGACCCACTCGCCGATGGTCATGGTGCACGCCACGGTGGCCCCGGGCGCGTCGGTGACCCTGCCGTGGGACCCGGCATTCAACGCGCTCGTCTACGTCCTGTCCGGTGAGGGGACCGTGGGCGAGGACGGCCGTCCGGTGAGCGGCGGCCAACTCGCCGTCTACGGCACCGGCGGGTCGATCACGTTCGGCGCGTCAGCCGCCCCGTCGGAGCGGACACCCGAGCTCGACGTCCTGGTACTCGGCGGTCGCCCGATCCGGGAGCCCGTGTTCGCCTACGGCCCGTTCGTCATGAACACCAAGGACGAGGTGGCCCAGGCGTTCGAGGATTTCGAGGCCGGAAAACTGGGGCGGGTACCCGACGACCACGCGGAGTTCTGACCGCGGGGCGGGCACCCGCCGGTGCCGTCAGGCGGGGCAGGCCCGTGGGTCCCACGGCTTCAGAGGAGAGACGGCGGTCGTCGGAGCCTGGAAGGCGCCGTTCGACGGAGCCGTGGTCGTCGTCGACGAGCCGGAGGCCGCGGACGCGGACGATCCGGCCCCCGATCCGGCCCCCGTGGCCGCCGCCGGAGGCGGGTTGACGGAGAACTGTGTTCCCGTGACGACGGTCACCTGGGCTCCGTCGACGGTCGGTCCGAGCGCCATGGTGACTGCCCCCGACAGCGACCGGGCGACCTCCTGGGCCGCAGCCATGTTCGCCGGGGACTTGGTGGCGTAGTAGACCACGGTCTCGGCCTCGGCGCCGACGGGCGGGGAGTCGCCGATCCCCACCGTCTGGAACCCGAGCGCGGCGAGCGCGTTGCTGGTGTCCGTGGCCTGGTTCGTCGCCCCGCTGCCGTTGAGCACCGACACGGTCACCGCGGAAGGAGCGGGAAGGGGTTTCCCCGTCATCGTGTCGGTCGTCGGACCGACTCCCAGGAACTGGTCGATCACCTGGTTGTCCTGGACGTTCGAGGGGAACTCGATGTCACCGTAGTAGCCGCCCTTGTAGAGGTAGGAGCCGAACTGGTCGACCTCCACCGGAAGCGTCATCTGCGGCGCCTGGTTGGCGTTCACGCCGTGGAAGTTGAGGACGAGGGACACCATGTCGGAGCTCGAGAACGACTTGTCCACGTTGAGCTGAGGGGCGACGGAGCTGATCAGCTGCTCGTCGGTGATGGGATTGGACAACCCGTTCTTCGACACGGCGGTGGCGAGCACCCGCAGGAACTCGTGGTCGCGCCGGATGCGGGCAAGGTCGCTCTGCGCCTCGAACGGCCAGTAGGCCGGATTCGTGGTGGTCACGCCCGGACCCTTGTACTGGAGGTGGCGGGCCCGCACCACCTGGAGAGCATGGAAGCCGTCCAAGCTCACGCAACCCGGCGTGAGGACCTTCAGCCCCGAGTAGGCGTCGTAGACAGGCTCGGGGAAGTACATCTTCACGCCGCCGAGGGCGTCGACGACGTTGGCGAAGGTGTCGAAATTGAGCACCACGTAGTGCTGGATGGGAATGCCGAGGTCCTCGTTGATGGCGGCCACGAGCTGGCTGGGACCCTGGTAGAGGGCGGCGTCGATCTTGTTGGCTCCGGTGGTCCGCGCGTTGGGAACGAACAGGTCGCGGGGGATCGACAAGATCGACAGCGCGTGGGTTGCCGGGTTGAGGTGGAGGATCATCACCACGTCGCTGTTGATCCCGTTCACGCCCTGCGAGCACAGGCCATAGGCGGCGTTCTGGACCGTGAGCGCGCAGCGGTCGGTGGACCCGACCAGGAGGATGTTCTCGGTGCCGGCATCCGCGCCGCTGGTCGGGACGTTGACCAGGCCCCGCACGTCGATCCGGTGGATCTCGTGGTTGAGGTACCAGGCGTAGCCGGCCGTTCCGGCGACCACGAGCACGAGTGCGGCACCGATGCTGCCGAGTACCCACCGGAGCCGCCGGTGCCTGCCTCGACGGCGCCGGCCACCCCGTCCGTGCTGCGACGACCTCCCGCGTCCGTTGGCCCGGGAGACCTCGACACCGAGGGCCCGCAGGCCGCTCTCGTCGAAGGTGGACGCGCCCGAAGGACCGACCGATCTGCCCACGGCGACCTCGGCAGGGTCGCGCCCGGGACCCGCTGAACCGCTCGAAGCCATGGTGGTCCACGTTACCCAGGCCGGGACGGATAGTGGTGTCAGGCAGGCATCTCCGGCGCGTCCGCCCTGTTCAGAGGCTCAACCCGGGGAGGGATCGGGTTGGTCACCTCGAAGTCCGTGGCGCGAATGCGGAGGGTGTCCCACCAGTAGCGGACCGTCCAGCTCGGCCAGTTGTTGGTGTTCCTGCCGGCCGCGTCCTTGTACCAGCTCGTGCAGCTGCCGGACCACGCGGTGCGGGACATCAAACTCTGGGTGTCCCGGTCGTCACGGTCGTAGGCGATGTCCGAGACGCTCACGGCGGCGCCCGACGTGCCGGTCAGAGACCGGGTCTGGAGCGCCAGGGCCTGGAGGATGAGGTTCAACTGCCGCTCGACCATGAAGAGTATGGAGTTGTGTCCCAGGTTGGTGTTGGGTCCGTACAGCAGATAACAGTTGGGGAACCCGGCGACCGCCGCGCCCAGGTAGGCATGGGCGCCTCGGTCCCATGCCTCGCCCAGCAATCGTCCCCCCGTTCCGGTGACCGGGATGTGGGCGAGGAAGTCGGTCGTGGCGAATCCTGTGCCGAACACCAGTACGTCCGCCCGGTGGCGCACGCCGTCCGCGGTGACGACGGCGTCGGCCTCCACCCGGGTGACCGGGGTGTCGATCACCGTCACGTCGGGTCGCAGCAACGTCGGGTACCACTCATTGGAGATCAGGATGCGCTTGCAGCCGATCGGGTAGTCGGGGACCACGGCGCCCTCGGGCAGTCGGTCGCACACGACGTCGTTCCGGATACCCCTGGCGAACAGTTGCTGGAGCTTGCGCCCGGCGAGACTGTCGCGACGGAACCAGAGCCACCGCACCTCGAGCGACCAGTAGATCCACCACCTGTAGGCCGTCCGGACGGGTGCGATCCGTTGGAGGAGCCGCCGGGTCCCCATCCGGTACGCGCGGTCCTTCTTGGGCCCCACGTAGTTCGGGCTCCGCTGGAAGATCGTGGTGGAGGCGGCCTGGAGCGCGAGCGGGGGGACGAATTGGATGGCGCTGGCACCCGAGCCGATGACGGCCACGTCACGTCCGGCGACGTCGACCGAGTGGTCCCAACGCGCCGAGTGCCACGACGGGCCGGCAAACGTGTCGAGGCCGGCGATGTCGGGGACGTGCGGCCGGTTGAGTTGACCGCAGGCGAGGACCACGGTGTCGACCACCAACTCCTCCCCACCGTCTGCGGTCTCCAGGTCGAGGTGCCAGGTCCGGGACCCCTCGTCGTATCGGGCGCCGGCCACCGTGGTCCCGAGCCGGATGTGGGGGCCCAGGTGGTAGCGCTCGACGAGGTCCTCGGCATAGGAGAGGATCTCGGGCTGCTCGGCGAACCGCCGGCTCCAGTCCGTGTTGGGGGCGAAGGAGAACGAGTAGAGGTGGGAGGGCACGTCACAGGCGGCCCCGGGGTAGACGTTGTCCCGCCAGGTACCGCCCACGCCGCCGGACTGCTCGAGGACGGTGAAGCTCCGCACCCCCGACCGGGCGAGCTGGATGGCGGCGGCGAGGCCGGACAGCCCACCGCCGACAATGGCCACCGTGGGCACCGGCCGCCCGTCGACGCGTGCACGCCGGACCTCCCGTTCGAAGGCCGTGCGTCCGATGTCCAGTGCCATGGCTCCCCCTCGACCCGTCGACGGTGCCGGACCGCGACACGCCCCGACGATATCGGGGTCGGGAGGCCCCCGTGGACGTCCGGCCCGGTCGCGGTGGGAGTTCAGAGGACCACCCTCGGCGCCGGAGGTGCAGGGTGAGAGGTGGTGGGCGGTAGCGTCGGCGACCGGAGTCGGATGGGCGCAATTGATATAGACACAACCAGCGCGGGGTGTTACGTTCCCACTAGTCACGGGGGGGTCCGCGACTGCAGTCTGCTCGCAGCATCCCTAATGCAGCACCACTCGCGAAGACAGAAGAGAGGTCATCAATGCCCGAGGGAATTGAGCCTGTTGAACTTGACGAGGAGCACCACGGGCTGAAGCTGGGTTCGGACGAACAGCGGCTCGCCGAGCTCGGCTACAAACAGGAGCTGAACCGGTCGTGGTCCGGGTTCTCCAACTTCGCGATCTCCTTCTCGATCATCTCGATCCTGGCTGGCTGCTTCACCACATTCGGCAGCGGCTGGAACGGCGGCGGTCCCGCCGCCATCGCCTGGGGCTGGCCTATCCTCGCCGCACTGATCCTCTGCATCGGCCTCTGCCTGGCCGAATTGGTGTCGGCCTACCCGACGTCGGGCGGGATCTACTGGTGGGCATCGAAGCTGGGCGGAGCCAAGGC
The DNA here is from genome assembly GCA_021826655.1 of Actinomycetes bacterium. The sequence goes on from JAKAZC010000011.1 coordinate 12,773, forward strand.
CGGGTACTACACCGGTTGGCTCAACCTCATCGGACTGCTCGCCATCGTCGCCTCGGTCGCCTACGGCTGCGCCACGTTCCTCGACGTGACCCTCGGATTCTTCTTCACGAGCTGGCATTCCGGCAGCCTCAACACGATCTTCCTGTTCTTCGTCGGCATCCTGGTGATCGCTGCCGTGGTCAACATCTTCTCCAGCCACCTGCTGGCCATGGTCAACAACGTGTCGGTGTGGTGGCACGTCTTCGGTGCCGCCGCCGTTGTGCTCATCCTGGTGTTCCTGCCCAGTCATCACGAGAGCGCTTCCTTCGTGTTCACCCATTGGATCAACAACACCGGCTTCTTCGGGGGAACCACCCATGGCTTCGGGTTCCTCTTCGTGGTCCTGCCCATCGGTGGACTGCTCACCCAGTACACGATCACCGGGTACGACGCCTCAGCCCACTTGTCGGAGGAGACCAAGAGTGCGGCCAATGCAGCGGCCAAGGGGATGTGGCGCTCGATCTTCTACTCGGCCGTCGGGGGCTACATCCTCCTGCTGTCGTTCCTGTTCGCCGTGCAGGACCCGTCCAAGGTGACTGCAGCCAACGGGTTCGTGGCCACGATCTTCTCCCAGGCCCTGACGCCGCGGTGGGGCGGGACCGTCCTCCTCATCGCCACCGCAGGGCAGTTCTTCTGCACCATGGCCTGCATGACCAGCTGTTCGCGCATGCTGTTCGCCTTCAGCAGGGACGGCGCCGTTCCGGGCCACAAGCAGTGGTCACGACTCAGCTCCCGTCGGGTCCCGGTCGCCGGCGTGATCCTCACCGCTGTGATCAGCGTCGTCCTGACCGCACCGGCGCTGATTGCCGTGAACATCAACGGGGCACCGACGCCGATCGCCTTCTACGCCGTCGTCTCGATCGGCGTGATCGGGCTCTACTGGTGCTTCGCCATCCCCATCTGGCAGCGACTCAAGCTCGGGAGTTCCTTCGTACCGGGGGCCTGGAACCTGGGAGCCAAGTACAAGTTCCTCTGCGTCGTGGCCCTACTCGACGTTGTCCTCGTATCGGTGATGGCCTTCATGCCCACGGCGAACGTGGGGGTTCCCGGGGTTTCCGGCTTCGCCATGAAATATGTCAACTACACCATCATCGTCGTACCACTCGCGATGATCGCGCTGTGGATCTATTGGCACGCGTCGGTGAAGAAGTGGTTCACCGGCCCGCGTCAGACCATCACCATGTCCGACGAGGAGCTCGCCCGGGGGATCTGACGCCGGCAGCAGGGGCTTCGAGCAGGGGGTCGACGCCCGGGCCGGTCCACGCGACCCCGCGGTCGTCAGCTGATGCCGGTCTGCAAGGAGATCTTGATGCGGTCCGGGCGGAACAGGTCCCGGGCGAATTCCACGGACAGGCCGGAACTGGTGGATGCCGTGCGGGTGATGAGCATGAGCGGGCTCCCGGGCTCGACCTTCAGGAGTTCCGCCTCGTCCTGGCGGGCGATGACCGGTTCGAGTGACTCGGTCGCCGAGGACGGACGTTGTCCGTAGGTACGGGCCAGCAACGTGTAGATCGAACCCGACAGCCCGTGGTCGAGGAGGCCCGGAAAGGGTCCGACCGGGAACGAGGACCGCTCGAGCGCCAACGGCTCGCGCCTGGCGGTCCGAACGCGAACGATCTCGTAGACGGGATCGCCTCTCTGCACGGCGAGCGCGGTGGCGACCTTGGCGTTGGCCGGGACCTCGGCGGCCGATACCATCCGCGCACCGGCGCGTACGTGGGCCCTCCGCATCTGCTCGGTAAATCCGGCCATGCCGGTCAGGTCGCACTCGATCCGTGGCTCCCGGACGAACGTACCGCCACTGCGGCCGCTCTTGCGCTCGACCGTGCCCTTCCCCTCGAGCGTGGACAGCGCCTGGCGAAGGGTCATGCGGCTCACGCCGAGCGCAGCGGCGAACCGGTCCTCGCGGGGCAACCGGTCACCGGGCACCAGGTCCCCGCGTCCCATCAGCTCGGTGAGCCACCGGGCGATGCCGGCGTGCACGGGGCCCGCATCGGCCGAGAGGAGCATCGGCGCGGTCTCGATCCAGCTGCCCTGTGGTTCGGTTCCCCGCACGCCGTGATGCTACCGACTCGACTGCACGCTGCACGCTGCACGCTGCACCGTCCGGCGTCCCGCCGCACCAGCGCCGCGTACCTTGTCTAGACCTTGAAGCCGGCGCCGGCCGGCACTACTGTCGGCAGTCCGACGGCGGGCCGCAACGGTGACGAGGCGACCGAACGGGGAGATGGATGGACGCTGACGTGCAGGACGACCCGGTCACCACAGTCGCGCCGTCGCTACCCGAGGGGCTGTGCGACCGGGTCGCCGCGCTGCGGGGTCGGACGGTAGCGGTGTCCGAGCTCCGCGGTGGGCTCACGAACCGGAATTACAAGGTGACTGCGGACGGGCGGTCCTACGTCGTGCGCATCTCCGGTCCGGGTTCCGGAGCACTGGCGATCGACCGGAACAACGAATACCGCAATTCGGTCGTGGCCGCGGCGTCCGGGGTGGGTGCACCGGTGGTCGACTACCTGCCGGCGGACTCGGCCCTGGTGATCGGCTTTCTCGAGGGCCGGACGCTCACCGACGCGGACTTCAACCGTCCCGGCGTGCTCGACCGGGTCGCCGTGGCATGCCGTCGACTCCACGGAGGCGGCCGGTTCGTGAACGATTTCGACATGTTCGAGGTCCAGGCCGGGTACCTCCGCATCGTGCGCGAGAGCGGCTACCGGTTGCCTGACGACTACCTCGACCACGCGGACGACGTCGAGCGGATCCGCGGGGCCCTGGCCGTCCGGTCCGAGCCCACCGTCGCCTGCAACAACGACCTGCTGGCGGGCAACTTCATCGACGAGGGCCACGACATCCGCCTCATCGACTACGAGTACTCGGGCAACAACGACCCGTGCTTCGAACTCGGCAACATCTGGAGCGAGTGCCACCTGGACGACGACCAGCTCGAGCACCTGGTGACTCGGTACTACGGCGAGCGACTGGTCAACAAGATCGCCCGTGCCCGACTGCAGGGTCTGATGTCGCAGTACGGCTGGACGCTGTGGGCCTCGATCCAGGACGCGACGAGCGATCTCGAGTTCGCGTTCTGGTCGTGGGGCCTCGAGAAGTACGAGCGGGCGGTGGCGACGCTCCGGGGCCCGGACCTCGACCGGCTCATCGAGGACGTGCAACGTGACGACTGAGCCCCGCGGATCGGCATCGATCCCGGCGACCCGGTCGGTGGCCGACGATGACGGGTCTGACGTGAACGGGAGCGACGGACCGTCCGATCGGGCCCAAGTGGTCATCATCGGAGGCGGCGTGGTGGGTGTCAGCGTGGCCTACCACCTGGTGCGCCTCGGCTGGACCGACGTGGTGCTGGTTGAGCAGGGACAGCTGTCGTCGGGCACGACCTGGCACGCCGCCGGGCTGGTGGGGCAGCTGCGGGCCACCGAGGGCGGCACGCGCCTGGTGCAGTACTCGGCGAAGCTCTACGGCGAACTGGAGGCGGAGACGGGCCTCGCCACCGGGTTCAAGCGTTGCGGGGGGGTGACCGTGGCCCGAACCGAGGACCGGATGGTCCAGCTGCGCCGCACGGCGGCCAATGCCGAGGCGTACGATCTCGAGTGCGAACTGATCTCGCCCGAACGGGCGAGGGAGCTCTACCCGGTACTTGCCACCGAGGACCTGGTGGGGGCCATCTGGCTGCCGGGCGACGCCACGGCGAACCCGGTCGACGTGACCGCGTCGTTGGCGCGTGGTGCCCGCAGCGGCGGCGCCCGTGTGCTCGAGCGGACCCGGGTCACCGGGATCGAGCGGTCGGGCGGGCGGGTGACCGGGGTGGTCACCGACCGGGGGACGATCGAGGCCGAGGTCGTGGTGAACTGCGCCGGCCAGTGGGCCAAGGCGGTCGGCGCCCTGGCCGGGGTCGACGTACCCCTGCACTCCGCCGAGCACTTCTACGTCGTCACCGAGCAGATCGAAGGGGTTCACCCGGACCTGCCCATCCTGCGGGACCCCGACGGCTACACCTACTTCAAGGAAGAGGTGGGTGGTCTGGTGGTCGGCGGGTTCGAACCCGAGGCCAAGCCGTGGGTGGCGCCCGACCAGCTCCCCCATCCGTTCGAGTTCCAACTCCTCGACGAGGACTGGGACCACTTCTCGATCCTCATGGAGAGCGCACTGCTCCGGATCCCCGCACTGCACCACACCGGGATCCGGAAGTTCTACAACGGCCCCGAGAGCTTTACCCCGGACAACCAGTTCATCCTGGGGGAGGCACCCGAGCTGGCGGGCTTCTTCGTGGGCGCCGGATTCAACTCCGTCGGCATCGCGTCCGGCGGTGGCGCCGGGCGGGCGCTGGCCGAGTGGATCGTGGCGGGGGAGCCCACGATGGATCTGGCGGCCGTGGACATCCGTCGGTTCGCGTCGTTCAATGCCAACAACCGGTGGCTCCACGACCGGGTCGGCGAGGTCCTGGGCCTGCACTACGACGTGCCGTGGCCCAACCGGGAACTGACGTCGGCGCGACCGTTCCGGCGTTCTCCGGTGTACCACCTCCTCGAGGCGAAGGGTTCGCTGTTCGGGTCGAAGATGGGTTGGGAACGACCCAACGTCTTCGCCCCACCGGGTGAGGCGCCCGTCCTCGAGTACACCTGGGGGAAGCCCAACTGGCTCCCGTGGTCGGCCGGGGAACAGCGGGCCACGCGTGCGTCGGTCGCCGTCTACGACGAGACGTCGTTCGGCAAGCTCCTCGTCGCAGGCCGCGACGCCGAGACCCTCCTCCAGCGTCTCTGCACGGCGGACGTCGCCGTGCCGGTGGGACGGGCCGTGTACACGGGGATGTTGAACGAACGGGGCGGGTACGAGGCCGACATCACCGTGACCCGGATGGCGCACGACCGCTACCTCATCGTGACCGGCTCTGCATCGGTGGTGCGTGACCGATCCTGGATCGAGCGCCACATGAGGACGGGCGAGCACGTCGCCGTCACCGACGTCTCGTCCGTGTACGCCGTCTACGGGGTCATGGGACCCAGGTCCCGCGAACTCCTGTCGCGGCTGACCCGGGCCGACCTCACCGACGGGGCCTTCCCGTTCGCCACCAGCCGGGAGATCGACCTGGGGTACTCGACCGTGCGGGCCACCCGGATCAGCTATGTCGGGGAGCTGGGATGGGAGCTCTACGTCCCTGCAGAGTTCGCCGTCGACGTCTATGAGGCGCTGTTCGATTCCGGCGGTGACCTGTCGCCGGCCGATGCCGGCTACTACACGATCAACGCACTGCGTCTGGACAAGGGATACCGGGCGTTCGGTCCCGAGCTCACACCCGATCACAACCCGGTCGAGGCGGGGCTGCGCTTCACGTGCAAACTCTCTTCGGACCACGACTTCGTGGGTCGGGCGGCCGTCGAGCGGGCGGTCACCGGCGGGCCGCGCCGCCGGCTGGTGTCGTTCGTGCTCGAGGACCCGGATCCCATGATGTGGGGCGGTGAGCTCCTGCTCCGGGACGGGGAACCGGCCGGGCAGGTCACCTCGGCTGCCTGGTCGGAGACCTTGGGGGCCTGCGCCGGCCTCGCCTACCTGTGGCGCCACGATCGGGGCACGATCACCCCGGACCACGTCGCGTCAGGTGCGTACGGGATCAACGTGGGCGGTGAGATCCACGACGCGGCCGTGGGTCTTGCGGCGCCGTTCGATCCGCGGAACGAGCGGATCCGCTGATGACCGGTCGTCGGGCGTGACCGATCCGAACGGTCCGGCTCCGTCGCGGGTGGCCCGGGCGCGGGCCGCGTTCACCAGGGGCCTGGGGAGTCTGTTGGCGCCCGAGGGACTGCCCGCGGGCGCGTCGACGCAACTGCAGTCGGCGTTCGGCGACATCGGCCGCGAAGTTCTCGCCGCCGGCCCCGCGCGCATCCGCCGCGTCCGGGCCCAGTTCGGAGCAACCCCGCCTATGCTGCTTGATTGGATGTCGAGCCAGGTGGTCGTCCACCCGGCCGTCGTCTACGACGTCGCCGGCGTGGAGGATCTCGCCTCACGGCAGACCAATTCGATCGGCGCGGCGGTCGGGGCACTGCAACTCGCGCTCGTGGGAGCGGCCGCCGCGTCGACGCTCGAGGGCGGCCCGTTCCTGGCGGTCGCCATCGACGGGGTCGTCGGCCAGGTGGCAGCGGTGGTCCATGGAGTGTGCGACTGGTACAACACGGGCTCCTACCTGGTTCGCCGGCTCGATCAGGAGGGCCTGACGGCAGAGGTCGGTGAGGTGCGTCGGATGACCAATGCCGCGTTGATGTCGAGGGGCAGGACGGTCGATGAGCGGATGCTGGCCAGGTCGACCGAGTTCCGGCTCGTCCGGAGGTGGGCCGGCAACGGCCTGGTCGACGCGCTCCCCTTCGGTTCGTCGCTCGGCAGGGTGTCGGTACGGGCGGCGGGGCGCATCGACCGTTCCGACCTGGCCAGGCTGGTGGCGGCGCTGCGGATGGACCCGCTGGGGACGTAGCGCCGGCGCTAGAGCACCTTGGCGAGGAACGACCGGGTGCGCTCGTGGGCGGGATCGGTGAGCACCTCGACCGGGTCGCCCTGTTCCACGACGACGCCGCCGTCCATGAACACCACGGTGTCGCCCACCTCGCGTGCGAATCCCATCTCGTGGGTCACCACGATCATCGTCATGCCCTCCTCGGCCAGGTCGCGCATGACGTCGAGCACGTCGCCCACCAGCTCCGGGTCGAGGGCCGACGTAGGCTCGTCGAAGAGCATGAGCTTGGGGTCCATGGCCAAGGCCCGGGCGATGGCCACCCGTTGCTGCTGGCCACCGGACAGCTGGTTCGGATAGCTGTCGACCTTGTCGGCCAGGCCCACCCGGGCGAGCAGGGTACGCGCTCGTTCCTTAGATGGCCCCGACGACGCACGCTTGACCCAGACCGGTCCGGAGGTCACGTTGTCGAGCACCGACAGGTGGGGGAAGAGGTTGAAGCGCTGGAAGACCATGCCGATCTCGGACCGTTTGGCACACACCTCCTTGTCCTTCAGCTCGTGGAGCCGGTCACCGACCTGGCGGTAGCCGACGAGCTGTCCGTCGACGGACAGCTCGCCGCTGTCGATCTTCTCCAGGTGGTTGATGCAGCGCAGGAAGGTGCTCTTACCGGGCCCCGACGG
>JAKAZC010000261.1 GCA_021826655.1 Actinomycetes bacterium
CGGTGAGCCTGCATCGCGGTCCGCCGCTGCAGGTTGCCCACCCTCGGACGAGCGCCGCCCGCCGCGTTGGAGGCCACCCAATCGGCGCCCGAGCAGAAGTCCCCGCCGGCACCGGTCAGGAGGACGGCGCGCAGCGAGTCGTCGGCGGCAGCGGATTCCAGCGCGACGATGATCCTCCGGATCGCCACGGGGTCGAGCGAGTTCTTCCTGGCCGGGCGGTCGAGGGTTATCCTCAGGACCCCGTCGTCGGGCTGGATTCCGATCCCGTCGCCATTGCCGGATGTGCTCACGCCGGGCTTGCCCTTCTTCGAGATCCCGATGCCTTCCGCCGGACGCGCTGCGGTACCGGGCGGAGCCTGCCGGCCTCCGGGCCGGTGAAGACATTTAGATCTTAGACTATGCTGAGCGGGTGGTAACGGCTTCGCAGAGAGGGCTCGCACGGTGGCCGATCCTCGTGTCCTGATCGATCGCGACGAGAGCACCGGGATCGCCCGCATCACCCTGAACAACCCGGAGCGCAGGAACTCCTACGACCCGGCCATGCGCGATCAGCTCGGCGCGTACCTCGACGACGTGGCGCTCGACGACGCCATGAAGGTCGTCCTGCTGCGCGGCGAGGGCGGGGTGTTCAGCACGGGCGCCGACATGAACAACGCCTACGCGTGGTACGGGGACGGGGCCCGGGGGAAGGACGGCGGCTCACGCTCCCGGCGGCCCAGCCAGCGGCGCCGCCTTACGGTGGACCGGCAGACGTTCAGCTTCTACCACAACTTCCTCGGCTACCCGAAGGTCACGGTGGCGGAGGTGCGCGGGTTCGCGCTGGGCGGGGGTTTCGAGCTGGCGCTGATGGCCGACATCTCGGTCGTGGCCGGCGACACGAAGATCGGGATGCCCGCCACCCGGTTCCTCGGTCCCGCGCTCGGCTCGCTCCACATGTTCTTCTACCGCCTCGGCTCCACGCTGGCCCGGCGCCTCCTCCTGACCGGTGACACGATCGACGCGTCCGAGCTGCAGCACCTGTCGGTGTTCACCGAGATCGTCGACGACGAGGCGGTGGCCGGGCGAGCCGATTGGTGGGCTCGCAAGGTGGCCAGGATGCCCGCGGACGGGATCGTCATGGCCAAGGAGGCCTTCCGCCTCGTCGAGCAGATGCAGGCCTACCAGGGGGAGGAGGTTTCGAGCTACCTCTTCCATGCGTTCGGCACGAACCTGCAGTTCGAGGAGGACGAGTTCAACTTCGTGAAGGCGCGGGCCGAGCACGGCACGAAGCGCGCCTTCGAGCTGCGGGACGAGCACTTCGGGGTGCCCGAGAGCTGACGGACCGCTCGGGCTCGCCGGCGCGGCCCCGCTCAGCTGCCCGCGTCCGCGGCGTCCTCGCCCCCCGGCCCGCCCCGGGCCCGCACCCAGTCGGCGATCCGGTTCAGGTCCGGCTTCCCGCTCGAGCGAAGCGGCACCTCGAGCGGGTCGAGCACCAGGATCCGGCGAGGGACCTTGAAGTGCGACAACCGGTCGCGAAGGCCCTCGAGCACGGCGCCGGTGTCCGTGTCGCGGTCCGGGGACAGCAGGACGGCGACGACCACCTGGCCGCGGTCGGGGTCCGGCAACCCGAAGACGATGGAGGCGGTGCCGCCGGTCACCTCCGAGATGGCGCCCTCGACCTCTCTGGGGGAGACGTTCGCGCCGCTCGTCTTGATCATGTCGCCGCTCCGGCCCTTGAAGAAGTAGTAGCCCGCTTCGTCGCGCACGAACACGTCGCCCGTCCGGAACCACCCGTCGGGGGTGAAGGTCTCGGAGCGCTCCTTCCCGTAGTAGCCCTCCATCAGCATCGGTCCCCGGAGCCAGAGCTCGCCGGGCCGGCCGTCGGGGCAGTCGGCCCCCGTCCCGAGGTCGACGATCCTCGTCTGCAGGTCCGGCACCGGCCGGCCGAAGGAGCCCCGGAGCGACTCGGGAAGGTCGGACTCGTCGGACTCGATCAGGCACACGCTTCCCGTCTCGGTCATGCCGAGCATGTTGTGGCGCAACTCCGGATCGGCCGGGCGGACGTCGTCGGGCATGAGGGCGTACAGGTTGCCCCTGCGGATGTAGGACAGGTCCCGCTCGCGGAAGGCGGGATGCGCGACGACGTGAGCGACGGTCTGCGCGAACCCGTTCACCAGCTGGGGTCGCTCGCGGTCGAGGAGGTCCAGCGTGACGACCGGATCGAGCGAGTTGGAGCAGACGAGCGTCGCGCCGGCCGTCAGGACGCCGACCAGGTTGAACGCGAGGCCGGCGATCCAGAACATCGGCGAGTTCGAGAAGATCTTGGTCCCGGCCTGCAGGCCCCGGATCCGGTTCAGGTTGTGGAGGTTCCGGATCATGCCCCCGTGGCAGTGGACGACCCCCTTGGGTGCGGCCGTCGATCCCGAGGTGTAGACGATCGCCATGCGATCTGCCGGGGTCACCGCCGCTTCCAAGCCGGCGAGCACGGTCTCCTCCGTCGTGGCGTCCCCCTGCAGCAGGTACCCGAAGGTGGAGGACTCGGGCCAGCCCCCCCCGCCGCCTTCGGCGCCGTCGACGAACACGCGGCGCAGGCAGGGGGCGTCGGCGAGGTAGTGCGGCCCCGGATCCGACAGGTCCAGCGAGGGCAGCGCGGCGGACAGCTTCTGGACGTAGTCGTGCGAGCGGTAGCGATCCCTCGTCACGAGGATGGACGCATCCGACCTGACGACGAGCTCGCGTAGCTCCCCGGGGGTCGAGAACGTGCTCATCGGGATGCTGACGGCGCCGATCCGGGCGGCGGCGAGCCACGTCACGACGAACGAGGCACCGTTGGGCTCCACGATGGCGACGTGGGTGCCCGGACCCGCCCCCAGGGCGACCAGGCGGCCGGCCACGTGCCTCGACAGGGTCTCGGCCGCTCCGTACGTCAGCCGCTCGTCGTCGCACACCAGTATGTCGACGTCCGGGGTCTCCTGCGCGCGTCGCCGGAGCAGGGCGCCGATCGTCAGGGGCAGGTCGTCGGCGGCGGCCACCGGGGACCCCGGCTCGACGGGGATCGGCTGAGCGGACAAGGGAACCTCCCGCATCAGAGGGCGACCTTCGACACCTTGCCGGACGCGGTCCTCGGAAGCGGCTCGCTCCGGATCACCCAACGGGTCGGGACCTTGTAGCGGGCAAGTCCTGCCGCGCACCACGTCGCCAGATCGTCCGTCGTGATCTGCGAGCCCTGCACGGGAACGACGTGGGCCTGCAGGGCTTGGCCCGTGATGGGATCGTCGACGCCCACGACGGCCGATTCGACCACCGCCGGGTGGGCGTCCAACCGGTACTCCACCTCGGTCGGGAAGACGTTCTCCGCGCTGACGAACACGAGGTCCCGGGCGCGGGAGTTGATGTAGAGCCGGCCGTCCCGGAGCTGACCGACGTCACCCATCGCCAGCCAGCGCCCGGGCTTCATGACCGCCGCGGTGGCATCCGGATCGCCCCAGTAGCCCAGCATGATGTACGGGCTACGCACGTGCACCTCGCCGTCCACCCCGTCGGGGACCCGAAGGCCCTGCTCGTCGCGGATCTCCACCTGGGCACCCGTCTGGACGGGACCGGTGGAGGTCGGGTGCTCCTCGTACTCGCGACCGCCGATGCTGGCCACGATGCTGACCGACTCGCTGCTCGAATAGCCCATCCGGAGACCCTGGGCGGCGTGGGGAAAGGCGGCACGGAGCGCGTCCTGAACGGCAGGGCTCACCGGGGCTCCCCCCACGCTCAGCGCCCGCAGGCTGCTCAGGTCGTGCGTGGCGACGTCGGGATGGGCGGCCACCCGGGGAGCGGCGCTCCCGAGCGCCGGCCACGTAGTGACGCGCTCGGCCTCGATCGTACGGATCACCCGGGCCGGGTCGAACCGCCCGCGGAGGATCACCGCGCAGCCACCCATCCCGAGCTGCATCATCAGCACGCCGTGGAGCACCGACACGTGGAACAGCGGGGCGGTGACCAGGAACCGCGGGACCGGCTGGGGAGCCGTGGCGCCCAGGCTGCGCTGCACGAGGTTGTACTGCTGGCACTGCAC
>JAKAZC010000262.1 GCA_021826655.1 Actinomycetes bacterium
TGGGCAACCGCTTCGCCGACGCGGATCTGGGCCGGATGGTGCCCAACTCGGCCTGGCACCTGGCCGAGGCCCGCAGCGCCGGGATTCTGGTGGCGGGCCCGGGGGAGGGGGTCACGACCTTCGCCCACCAGCTCATCCACGAGGCCGTCTACCGGACCCTGGCCGCCGGGGAGATCCTCGAGCTCCACGAGGCGGCCGCCGAGGCGGTGGCCCTGGGTGACGGCCCCCTCGTCGGCCGCCTGGACCAGGTGGCCCGCCACCACCTGGTCACCGCCGAGACCGATCCCCGGCGCGCCGTGGCCAGCCTGCGGGGCGCGGCCGATGCCCACCTGGCGGCCTTCGCCTACGCCGAGGCGGCCACCCGCTACCGCCAGGCCGGGGAGGTGGCGGCCCTCTCGGGGATGGCCGAGGATCTGCGCTGCGCGCTGGCCGTGGCCCAGGGTGGGGCGTTGCGCCAGGCCGGTGATGTCGAGAGCGTGGCGGTGCTGGTCGACGCAGCCGGGCAGGCGGCCCGGCTGGGCCAGGCCGACCTTCTGGCCGGCGCGGCGCTCGAGCTGTGCCGGCTCGGCCCCACCAGCCTGTCGGGGGCAGCCGACCAGCAGGCGGTCCGCATCGCCGAGCTGGCCCTCGGCTCCGATGCAGCCCCGGCGTTGCTGGCCGAGGTGGCCGCCGCGGCCAGCCTGACGCACTCGATGGACGGCGACCCGCAGCGATGCCGGGAGCTCTACCTGCGGGGGGAGGCCCTGGCTCGCGCCTGCGGGGATCTCGACGTGCTGGCCCGGGTGCTGCCCCACGCCTACCTCGGGCTGGGCGCCCCCGGCGACCTCGACCGGCGGGAGCGGACGGCGCACGAGCTGCTGGCCCTGGCCCGCGTGGTGCGCAGCCCGTCCGCCGAGTGGGAGGCCCACCAGCTGCTGTTCTCCGTGCATCTCCAACGGGGAGACCCGGCCCTCACCCGTGACCTGGAACGACTGGTGGCCATCTCCGAGCTGCTCAAGGAGCCGACCAGGGAGTGGGAGACGCTCTACCTCCGGGCTGCCGCGGCGCACGTCGCCGGGCGGCTCGACGAGTCCGAGGTCCTCACCAACGCCTCGCTGGCCGCCCAGGACTCGGTGGCCCCGACCCGGGTGTGGGCGGTCTGGGGAGCGCTGCTCACCGCCATCCGGCTCGACCAGGGCCGTATGGCCGAGCTGGCCGGGGACGTGGCCGCCATGCTCGTCGAGCAGCCTGGCCTGGCCGCCTGGCGGGCCATCCTGGCCTTGGCGGCCCTGGAAGCGGGTGACCGGAGGACGGCCGAGGAGCAGGTGGCCTGGTTCCGCCGCGACGGCACTTGGGCGCTGCCCGACGACTTCACCCACACCGGCATCGCCGTGGTCCTGGCCCGGGCCGTGGCCGGCCTGGGCGACGCCGGGGCGGTCGACGAGCTGACGACGATCCTCGCCCCCCTGTCGGGCCGCATGACCTGGGGTGGGGTGGGGACCTACGGCCCGGTCGACACCGCGCTGGCCCTGCTCCACCGCGCCGCCGGTCGCCACCGCGACGCCCGCCGGCATTTGCGCCTTGCCCGCCGCCTGGCGGCCGGTCTGGGCTCGGTCGCGCAGCTGGCCGAGGCGGACCGGCTGCTGGCCTCCCTGGGCTGAACCCGCTCCGGCTCCGCCGGGTTCGCTGTTACCGCCCTGTTACCGGTCGGTGCGATGGTCCTGCAGCCTGTCCTGCCCCGGAGGGACGGGGTTTCACCATGGTCAGCACGGCCGGGGTCGGGAGGTCGTGATGGACGAATCGACGAGGGCAACCGGCACGAGCGGGCGCCGGAACCCGCAGGGACCGCGCCGAATCCTCGCCGTCCCTGCCGTCCTCCTGCTCATCGTGGCTCTCACCGTCGGCGCCGCGTCGGTCCCGGCCGGGACGGTGGCGGGGACACCCCGCACCGCCACCCACCGACAGGCCGAGCTGGTGGCCGCCTCCCTGCCCTGCGTGCTGACGAGCTTCCAGGTGGTCGGCGGGGTCAGTACCGCGGTGACCTCCTCGGACAGCTGCAGCACGTCGGAGTCGGGCTCGATCCTGACCCTGACCTTCACCGATGTCAGCCCTCCGGTCCCGGCCTGCCCGTTCCAGTGGCTCCAGACCGCCCATCCGGCGTGCACGCCCTATATCTCGGCGACCGGCTCGTACACCGACTCCGGCGGGAACAAGGTGATCTCCACGCCCAGCCTGACGTGTCCCTTCAGCGCTCCGGGCCAGCCGGAGCCCAGCCAGTTCTCCTTCCTCCTCCCGTGGTTCGTCTACGGGGGGACGTCGTACACCTGCACGGTGGAGGTGGACCTGGCCAACCTCGGCGCCGACACCACCCTGCACGTGGACACCGACGACCAGGTCCTCAACGCCGACAACTCCGTCCAGTACGACACGATCAACAACTTCTCCGTGGCCCTGGTCAGCTCGGCCACCCCGCCCCTCGCCGGGCTCAACTACCACCCGACGGGGTCGACCGCCGACCAGTTCGTCTTCGACGGGTCGCCCTCCATCCCGGCGGCCGGGGCGTCCATCGTGTCCTACGCCTGGGACTTCGGCGACGGGACGACGACGAGCACGGCGGCGACGACGGTGACCCACCAGTACGCCGCCGAGGGGGACCGGACGGTCACCCTGACGGTGACGGACTCCAACGGCCTGACCGGGTCCACGTCCACGACGATCACCCCGTCGATCCGGGTGGAGCAGGTGACCGAGGACCCGGTGGCGCCCGAACGCCCGGGCGTGGCCTTCTCCACCCAGGTGACGATCGAGAACGACGGGACCACCACGGTGAACGGGGTGGTCCCCACGGCGACGATCGACAACACCGCCGTGGCCCAGATTGCCGGTGGGCCGACCCCGCCGAGCGTCACCATCCCGCCCGGCCTGACCCAGACGTTCAACTTCCCCGCCCTGGGCGTCACCGACGGTCAGGCCACCATCACCTCGGGGGCGTCGGGGGCCACCGCAGGAGGCGCGACGGTGACCGCGGTGTCGAGGACGGCGGCCCTGGTGGTGGGGAACCCGGGGTTGCTGGTGGACGTGACGGGCGAACAGGTGCAGGCCGGCCAGAACTTCAACGTCAAGGTGACCCTCACCGATCCCGGCGTCGACCCGGTGACCAACCTGGCCTTCGCCGACCCGACCGGGGTGGCGAACGAGACGGTGGTGCCGGCGGGGGCGACGACGGCGCCGCCCGCCGTGGCCACCCTGGTCTCGGGCCCGAACCCTGCGCTGCCCACCGAGGTCGACCCGGGGCACCCGGTGGCGATCACCTATCTGTTCAACGCCGGCAACGACGGCTCGGCGGTGTTCACCACCTCGGTCACCGGGACCACCAAGGCGGCGGACGGGTCCGACAAGACGGTGGCCGGGCAGAACGCGGTCAGCCTGACGGTCACCAACCCGATCATCGGGGCCAGGACGATCGACCAGGCCGCGCAGCTGGCCTTCGACCAGGCGGATCAGATCCTGACGGCGGGGAGCGGGAACATCTCAGACATCGTGGCCAACGGCGCGGCCACCCAGCTCGGCCTGCCGGCGCCGACCGAGGCGCAGAGCGAGGCGGCCCGCCAGATCGGCCTGCCTCAGGCTCTGGGGGCCATTGTTGACAACCCGGGCGACCTGGCCCAGGTGGCGGACGGGTTCGGCCAGGCGGTCACCACGGCGGGGGCGGCCGACGTGGCCACGTTCGGCAAGGCCGCGGTGGCGGTGTTCGACAAGGCCCGGGACCCGGCCACGTACCTGGCCATGGGCTCCGCCGCGTACCAGGCCCTCCAGAAGCTGCCGGCCGCGGTGCTCCAGTCGCAGATCACCCTCGCCCAGAACGACGGGTACCTGGCCCAGGCGGCCCTGTCGTCGCTCAACCCGGCCAACGCGGCCCAGGGCCTGTCGGACACGGTCACCGCCGGGCAGAACCTGGCCACCGATCTGCAGGCGGGGATCACCGGGATCGAGGACCAGGTCAC
>JAKAZC010000263.1 GCA_021826655.1 Actinomycetes bacterium
CCCCGTCTGGACACCAACGTGTGCGCCTACGTGGCCACCGGGCTCTGGCACCACGCGCTGGTCACCGGTGATCCCGCCCTGGTTGACCGCCACTGGGCCATGGTCGAGCGGGCGGTGGACTTCGTCCTTCGCTGGCAGCGCCCGGACGGCTCGATCCGCTGGTCGCTGGACCCGGCGGGTCGGCCCGAGAGCGACGCCCTGCTCACCGGGTCCTCGTCCATCTACCACAGCCTCCGCTGCGCGGTGGCCGCCGCCGAGTCGCTGGACCGGCACCGGCCCGACTGGGAGCTGGCCGCGGGACGCCTGGGTCACGCTGTCGCCCACCACGCCATTGCATTCGCCCCCAAGCAGGAATTCGCCATGGACTGGTACTACCCGGTCCTGGCCGGGGCGGTGAGCGGGGCGGCCGGTCGGGAGCGGCTGCGCCGGGACTGGGACACCTTCGTGGCGGACGGGCGCGGCGTGCGCTGCGTGTCGCGCAACGACTGGATCACGGCGGCGGAGACGGCAGAGTGCGCGATGGCGCTGTGCGCCGTCGGCCTGGGCACAGAGGCCCGCGCCGTGCTGGCCGCCGGGCAGCGGCTGCGCCTGGACGATGGCTCGTACTGGACCGGCATGGTGTTCCCGGACGAGGTCACGTTCCCAGATGGCGAGCGCACCAGCTATACGGCCGCGGCCATGGTGCTGGCCGCCGACACGCTGAGCGGCACCACGGCGGCCTCCGGCCTGTTCGCCGGACGCGGCCTGCCCTCAACGGTGGATCTTGCCGAGCCCTTGTGCGACGATCGCGGCGGTTCGTGCCCCGCCGGGGACCGGTGAGCGGGGTCGGGGACGCGGGGCGGGGGGCCCGGCCAGTCCAGGTCGCCACCGGGCTTCCTGGAGCTCGAAGCGGTGGGGACGCCGACGTGGCCGCGGCCAACGCTGCGGCCACCCGCATCATCCTGCGGCCGCTGGCGACCCCGTTGCCTCTCGGGTTCCTCGGCCTCTTCATGGCCACCATGCTCCTGGCCGGCCTTCAGTTGGGCTGGGTGCCCCAGTCTCAGCAGCACGTCCTGGCAGTCGGGATCCTCGCCTTCACCGTGCCCGTCCAGTTCATCGCCTGCATCTACGGGTTCTTGGTGCGAGATCTCGTGGCGGGCACCGGCATGGGGCTGCTGGCGGGGTCCTGGGGAACCGTGGGCGTCGACATGCTGGTGTCCCACCCCGGCGCCCGGAGCGCCGGGGTCGCGTGGTTGCTCGTCCTGGCCGGGTGCAGCCTCCTCGTGCCGGCGGTGGCCGCCGCGCAGACGAAGCTGTTGGCGGGGGCGGTCAACCTCATGGCTGCCGTCCGCTTCTGGGTCACCGCGGTGTACGAGTGGGGCGCGCCGCACACCTGGGAGGTGGCTGCCGGAGCCGTGGGGGTCGCCCTCGCCGCCCTCGCAGTGTACGCCGCGCTGGCCTTCGAGCTGGAGGACCAGCGGCGGGAGACCGTCCTGCCCACGATCCGGCGGGGGAGCGGCGCGCGGGCGATGACGGGGGACCTGGCGCAGCAGGTGAGCCGAGCCAACAACGAGGCGGGTGTGCGCAAGCAGCTGTGACTCTGCAACCTGCGACCCGCCGTCCCGTTCAAGCCGGCGCCGGCACGGTGCGCTCGAGGACCCGGAGGCTCCCGCAGTGCCCGGCCTGTGCCCACTGGCCGGAGGCGACTGCGTCGCACCACAGCTCGTAGGGTGGCCGCCCACCGTCTAAAGGGTCCGGGAACACGTCGTGGATGGCCAGGAGCCCGCCGACGGCCACGTGACCGGCCCAGCCCCGGTAGTCGGCCCACGCCGGAGCATCTCCGTGGCCCCCGTCGATGAAGCAGAAGGCGAGGGGGGTCCGCCAGGCCCGGGCCACGGTGGGTGAGTCGCCCACCACCCCCACCACGGTCGGCTCGAGCCCGGCGGCGGCGACCGCCCGCCGCCAGTGGGGGAGCGTGTCGATCCGCCCGTCCCCGGGCTCCACCAGGGTGGGGTCGTGGTGCTCCCACCCAGCCTGGTTCTCCTCCGAGCCGCGGTGGTGGTCCACGCTGAACAGGACGGCGCCGGTGTGCTCGGCGGCGGCACCGAGGTAGACGGTGGACTTGCCGCACCAGGCGCCGATCTCCACGAACACCGCCCCTGGGCGCCCGCTCCCGGCCCGGGAGGCGGCGTCCATCAGCGCCAGGCCCTCGTCGTCCGGCATGAAGCCCCGGGTGCGGCGGGCAAGGTCGACCAGCTCGCCGATTCGCCCGCTCTGGGGGTTCACGCCGCCAGAGCGTAGATGCCGTAGGCGGCCATCCCCAGCAAGGCGAGGCCGGCGGCGCGGCGGATCCAGGCCATCGGGAGCCACCGCAGCAGGGCCCGGCCGCCGAAGGCTCCCAGGGCCGAGACCGCCACCAGGGCGGCGAAGGCCCCTACCCCCACGGACCACGGCGCGCGGTAGCGGGCGGCCAAGTCGATCATGAGCAGCTGGGTGAGGTCGCCGAGCTCGCCCACCACGATGACGGCGAACGCCGTCCCCACGACGCTCCACGGCCCCCCACGCGGCTGGCGTGCCGCCTCGGTCGTTCCGTCCTGCTCCGCCCGGCGTTCGGGAACGGCCAGCAGAACCACGGCGCCAACCAGGAACACGGCGGCCACGACCGCCTGCAGGGCGGTGTGCGGCAGAAGCTCCACGAGGCGTCCCGCGGCCACGGCCACGGCCACGTGCACGAGGAAGGCGGCGGACGCGCCGGCCCACACCAGCACCGGGGGGTGCCGGCTCCCCAAGACGAGGGTGGCGATCATGGACTTGTCCGGCAGCTCGGCCACCGCTACCAGGCCGAAGACGGCGAGCACGACGCCGGGATGCATGCGTCAGCCCACGGGGACGTGTTCCAAGGCGGCGGCGAGCCGGCCGTTCGAGCGCAACCGCTCGGCCAGAGCGACGTGCACGGCCAGCTGCTCGAGGGTCTGGACCACCGTGCGCTGCCCGACGTGCACGGGGTGCTCGGTAAGGAAGCGCTCCACGTCCTCGGCCAGGGTCCGATCGGCGCACAGCAGCCGCACGGTCCCGACCATGGCTGCCTGGTTCGGGTCCGGCAGACGGGCAAGCAGGGCGTCCCAGTCCTCTTTCACCCGGGCCCACACCGCGGGGCCTCCGACCCGGTTGGCCAGCAGGCCGCGGACCAGCAGGAAGCCGTCGGCGCTGCGGGCCTCGGAGGTGGCCAGCTCGAAGATCCGCTCGCACCGCTCCACGTCCGGGAAGGCGGTCAGGGCCATCAGGTAGCGGGTCTCCTCTTGGGGCGTGGAGGGGTGCCGGTAGCGGTCGAGGAACATCTCGAAGTCGCCGTCCCGCCCCATGTCGGCGACCACGCCGAGCACCGCGCTCTCCAGGTCCGGGTCCACCGGCGGGCCGCCCGCGCGCGCCGCGTCGAACAGCCGCGCCGCCTCGGACCGGACGCGCCCGTCCTTGCCCACGGTGCCGAGCGCCCCGATCAGCATCGAGCGCAGGCCGGGGACGCGCTCGCCCTCGCCGGGAACCGGGTCCCACCCGAGCTCGGCCAGCCGCCGCCCCAGCAGGGCGCGGGTCGCGGCCTGCACCCGAGGGCGCAGGTCCGGCCCGGCGATCCGCTCGGCCAGGTCCAGCGCCCCCGTCACGACGCGGTACACCCCGGGCTCGTCTTCGTCCTCCAACCCGTTCGCCAGCCCGAGCAGCGCCCCCAACTCCAGCCGGCCGGACAGGACGAGGGCCCAGGTGTCGGAGAACAGGTCGAAGCGCTCCAGCGGCCCCAGCTCGCCCAGCAGGCCGGCCAGCGACTCCAGCTGGGCACCGGTGTAGGCGACGCGGTACGCGCCCCAGCCTCCGGCGTTGGCCAGGGGGATCCCGGTGCCGCCTCCGCCGAGCGACAATGGCCCGTCGCCGAGGAGCGCTCGCTGGGACTGGGCGCCGGACGGCTCGCGGTCCGGCGCGCTTGCCGGGTCGGC
>JAKAZC010000264.1:0-2206 GCA_021826655.1 Actinomycetes bacterium
CGCCCGCCGTGCCGGCCGCACCGACGGCGGCCACGAGGGACGCCGCCCCCACCAGCGAGGCGCCCACCGCCCCGCCGCGTCTCCACCAGCTCGCTGACCCCATGTGCGGGTACCTCCCCCTCGTCGTCCGTGCCTGCCGCGTGCGACCGCTAGGTGCGCCGACAGGCACCGCCGGTCGGGCGCCCCCTCCTCACCGGCCCGTGGAGTGCCGGCTGGATCCGCCCGACCTGTTCACATGATTGCAAGAATCAGTCATAATGATTGCGGCGCAAATTGTCAAGCGATTGTCAAGAAAATGCGCACCGTGGCCGAAGAAATCGCCAGGAAAGAACCGCCGTTGGCCACCGTGGTCGACCAAAGTGGCAACCGGGGTCTTTATGCTATAGTTCTAGCTCGACGTCACTGAGGGAGCTCCGCTGAGTGCCCTCGGGCGCTGGGCCCACCGACACGAGCGAAAGAGACGGCAGTGACGCTAGAGCAGACGGCGAGAAGCAAGGCGGTCGGCACCCGTGACCGGGTGGTCGGGTGGCTGGCGGCCAGTGGCGACGTCCAGGACGCGTCCGGCATGGCCAGCACCGTCCTCGCCCGCGCCATCGGCTACCCGGGATCCAGCATCGCATTCGCGCAGTTGCTGTCCGGCATGGAGCGCTCGGGTCTGATCGAGCGCGAGGTGCGTGGGAAGCGGACGTACCGCGTCAGCCTGACCGAGGCAGGGCGGGAGCGGGCCGCCGCCGGGCGGGGCGGTAGCCGTCCGAGCGCGCCGCGCCGGCGACCGCCGGCGTTCGTGCCACCGGCGTCGCGCCAGGGTCCGGCTGCGGCACGGCAACCCGGCAGCGAGGACGACGGCGTCGACGACGAGCTGGCCCGGCGGCTGCTCTTCCAGGTGGCCCGGCGGTTGACCGGCGACCGGGCACGCTTGCCCGAGGAGCGGCCGGCCCGCCGGGTTGGCGGCGAGCGGCATGTCGACCAGCTCGAGCAGCGGCTGCGCACCTTGGAGTCGGAGCTCGCCCGCGCGAGAGTGGCCCGGCTCGCACTCGAAGAGGAGAACGTCGAGCTGCGGAGCCAGCTCGAGCGCATCCGCACGAACCTGGACGGTGAGACCCAGCGGCCGGTCCGGCCCCGGGCGACCCCGCCGACCGACCAGGTCGACCACCGGGACATCGCGCTCCTCCAGCAGATGCTGGTCGAGCGGCAGGCCGGCGGCCAACGGCGGGACAAGGCCGACTCGGCCTGACACCGGCGGCCCGCGGACGGCCCGCGGACGGCCCGCGCCGCGGGCCGGTCTACCATCGACCCGACCATAGAGGAGCACGATGACCACTCCACGCCGCACCCTGGGTGCCGGCCTCTCCGTCTCGGCCCTGGGCCTCGGCTGCATGGGAATGTCCGGGATCTACGGGACCGTCGACGAGGACGAGGCGATCCGCACCGTCCATGCCGCCCTCGACGCCGGGATCGACCTCATCGACACCTCGGACATGTACGGTGCCGGCCACAACGAGGAGCTCGTCGGCCGGGCCATCGCCGGCAGGCGTGACGAGGTCCTGCTGGCGACCAAGTTCGGCCAGGTCGTGGGCACGGGCGGGCGCCCGCAGGGTATCGACGGCAGCCCGGCCTACGTGCGCCAGGCGTTCGAGGCGAGCTCCCGGCGGCTCGGCGTCGACCACGTGGACCTCTACTACCAGCACCGGGTGGACCCCGACA
Organism: Actinomycetes bacterium; assembly: GCA_021826655.1. The sequence continues at coordinate 1,705 of JAKAZC010000264.1, forward strand.
CGCCCATCGAGGAGACCGTCGGTGCCATGGCCGAGCTGGTCGAGGAAGGCAAGGTCCGCTACCTCGGCCTGTCCGAGGCGAGCGCCGCCACCTTGCGGCGTGCCGCCGCCGTGCATCCCATTGCGGCGCTCCAGAGCGAGTACTCCTTGTGGTGGCGCGGCGTCGAGGAGGAGATCCTCCCCGCCTGCGCGGAGGTCGGGGTCGGCTTCGTGGCGTACAGCCCGCTCGGCCGGGGCCTGCTCACCGGGGCGGTGCGGACCACCACCGACCTGGCGGACGGCGACCGCCGTCACGACCATCCCCGGTTCCAGGGCGAGAACCTCGACCGCAACGTGGCCCTGGTGGACGCGGTGTCCGACGTCGCCGAGCGCCTCGAGTGCAGCCTGCCGCAGCTCGCCCTGGCGTGGCTCCTCGCCCGCCGGCCCGAGATCGTCCCGATCCCCGGCGCGAAGCGGGTGGCCCACCTCCTCGACGACCTTGGCGCCCTGAGCGTGAGCCTGTC
>JAKAZC010000264.1:2216-3959 GCA_021826655.1 Actinomycetes bacterium
CCGATGAGGACGTCGCGCTCCTCGACGAGCTGGTGCCGGTCGGCGCCGGTGCCGGGCTCCGCTACCCGGAGGGGGCCATGCGGGCCGTCGAGCGGTGACGCCCCGGGGCAGTTGACGCCGCCGGCCGATCACCCCGACCCGTCGACCAGCGGTGCCGAGCGTGGGCTCGCACCGCCCGCACGCCCAGGAGGGCCCATGAGCACCACGTCCCCCGAGCAGCCCACCCGCGAGCTCCTCGAGGAGTACTGCACCCGCCTCTCGAACTGGGGGAGATGGGGTGACGACGACCAGCGCGGCGCCCTCAACTACATCGACGAGGAGAAGGTGCGACGTGCTGCCGGGCTCGTCCGTCGCGGGGCCGTGTTCTCCCTCGAGCTCCCCCTCGACGGCAACGGCCCCCAGACGGGCGCCTTCGGGCGGGTGAACGGCATCCACCAGATGGTGGCCACCGGGACCGATCACGCCACCGGGCGCCAGCCCAGCCAGCTCGGCTTTGGCTACGCCGACGACAGCCTGTTCCTGTTCCTGCAGGGCGGCACCCAATGGGACGCGCTGGGGCACATCTTCAAGGACGGGCAGATGTACAACGGCTACCCGGCCACCGACGTCGACAGCCGCGGTGCTGCCCGCAACGGGATCGAGCACGCCGCGACCATCGCCGCCCGCGGGGTGCTCCTCGACGTGCCGCGCGCCCTGGGCCGCTCCCACCTCGAGCCAGGCGAGGCGATCGGTCCCGACCTCCTGGACCAGGTGTGTGCCAGCGAGGGCATCGAGGTCGGCGAAGGCGACATCGTGCTCCTTCGCACCGGGGACATGGCGAACCGACGCGGCCGCCCGGGGTGGGACGGGTACTCGGCGGGCGACGCCCCGGGACTGTCGCTCCTCAGCGCGCCATGGTTCGCGGAGCGGCGCGTGGCGGGGATCGCCAGTGACACGTGGGGCATCGAGGTCCGCCCCAACGAGATCCCCGACTCCTTCCAGCCGCTCCACCTCGTGCTGCTGGTCCACATGGGCCTGATGCTGGGAGAGATCTGGTACCTGGACGAGCTGGCCGAGGACTGCGCCGCCGACGGCGTCTACGAGTGCTTCCTCGTGGCGCCGCCGCTCGTCATCCCCCGCGCCGTCGGCTCCCCGGTCAACCCGCAGGCCATCAAGTGACGGCCGACGCCCGCTGAGGGCGGCGGCAGGCCCGACGGGGGCCTCCGGGCGGCAGCACTATCATCCCCGACCGCGCTCGAACCGCGGTGGCGGTCAGCGCGGCACGAGAGGAAAGAGACCGAGCGATGGACCAGACGACCACGGACCCGATCATCGAGACCGGCCAGTACGACAAGGCCGAGTACGCCGACGAGCTCGAACGGGCGCCGCACAACCACGAGCTCGGGACCTCACTGTGGTACGCCAACGACCACGTGCGGGTGTTCGAGGTTCGCCTCGAGCCGGGCGAGCGTGGCGTCTTCCACGTCCACGACAAGACCTACTTCTGGACCGTCGTGGAGCCCGGCCGCGGTCGCCAGCGCCTGGGCGACGGCACCTACATGGTGCGCGACTACCGCCTCGGCGAGACCAAGTACCTCGAGCACAGCTCCGACAACGCCCTGATCCACGACCTGGAGAACATCGGGGACACCGTCCTCCGCTTCGTGACGGTCGAGCTGCTCGACGCCCCGGCGGCGGCGCAGTCCTGAGGTCGCGCCACGTGCCCGCAGGCGGCGGCGCGGGCGCGGGCGCGGGCGCGGACGG
>JAKAZC010000265.1 GCA_021826655.1 Actinomycetes bacterium
CTGTTCGCCGACGCCGATCTCACGGTCAGCCGCTCCTCGAGCGTCGACTACCGGGCCTCGATCGACGACCCCCGGGTCGACGACGTGCGGATCCTGCGGCCGCAGGAGATCCCCCTGTACGTGGCCGACGGCCTCTTCGACGTGGGGATCACCGGCCGCGACTGGATCGAGGAGCAGGGGAGCGAGGTCACGTCGCTCGGGACCCTTCCCTACTCCAAGGCCACGGCCAATCCGATCCGCGTGGTGCTGGCGGTGGCCGCCGACTCGCCGGTGTCCTCCGTCGCCGACCTGGCTGCTTCGGCCACCGGCTCGGGCGGCGCGCTGCGGGTCGCCACCGAGTACCCTGCGCTCACCCGGCGCTACCTCGACGACCACGGGGTGCCCGCCGAGGTGAGCCTCTCCTACGGGGCGACCGAGGCCAAGGTCCCCGACATCGCCGACTGCGTGGTCGAGATCACCGAGACGGGGCGGGCCCTCCGGGCCGCCGGACTGAAGATCGTGGAGACCCTGCTCGTCTCCCACACCGAGTTCATCGCCCATCCGGCCGCGGCCGAGGACCCGGACAAGCGCCACGCCATGCAGCAGCTGCTCGTCCTCCTGCAGGGTTCGCTCGAGGCCCGGGGCAAGGTGCTGGTGAAGCTGAACGTGGCCGCCGACCAGCTCGACGGGGTGATCGAGGTCCTGCCGTCCCTGCGGTCGCCCACCGTGTCGGAACTCTTCGGCGGTGGCGGGTTCGCCGTCGAGACCGTGGTACCGAAGTCGGAGATCAACGTCCTGATCCCTGCTCTGCGTGACCGCGGAGCGACCGACATCCTCGAGCTCGCCCTCTCCAAGATCGTGCACTGAGGGAGGACGTGACCACCCCGGTCGGACCCGAGCTCGTGCCCGTGGGTGACACCACGCTGATCGGCACCGTCGTCGAGTTCGACGACCCCCGTGGCGTCGGAACCGTCGGGTGCGGCGACCGCACCGTGCCGTTCCACTGCACGGCGATCAGCGATGGCTCCCGACGGATCGCGGTCGGTACCGTGGTGGCGGTTCGCGTGCGGGCGGCCCGACTCGGTCGGATCGAGGCACGCTCGGTGCACCCGGTCCCCGGGGTGACCACCGTCGGAACCGACGGCACGGTGGATGTCGACCGGCCGGGCGCCCACAGCCCGAAGTCCCGCGACGACTACGCCCCGCCGGCGACGTCCTCCGAGGAGCCGTCGACTGCGGAGCCGTCGACTGCGGAGCCGTCGACAGTGCAGGCGTCGACAGTGCGGCCGTTCTCCGAGGCCGACTCCGTCGAGGGGGGGCCGACGGCGATCTCCGGGACGTCCGACGGAGTCGAGCCGTGGTCCGTGCAACCGGTCACGCCGTCACCGGTGGACACGTCGGCGACACCGGTGGACGGCACGCCTGCGGTGGCGCCGACCCCGTCCGTTCCCGCATCGACCGGGGCGGCGGACCCGACCCCGTCCGTTCCCGCATCGACCGGGGCGGCGGACCCGTGGGTGGTCGTCGAAGGAGTCGACGGCGCGGACGAGGACGACGACTCAGCCCCCCGCCCGGACTTCTGGTCGCCGTTCTCGCGCCTGCCGGCCGGACCGCCTCCGACCTGGTCGACGCCGGTCACGCCGAGAGTTCCCCCGGTCGACCCGTCCTGACCGGCCGCCGGCCCGTCCGGCGCGTCCGGCGCGTCGGTGCCCGGTTCCGCGGATCGCTCCGGGTCGTCCTCTTCGTCGGCATACGGGTTGCCGAGGATGTTCCGGGCCATGTCGACCACGACCGCGCTGTCCGCATCCTCCTCGGACACCACGCCGAGGAGGGGGGCGGCCAGGAGCCCGGTGACGATCCCGGTCTCCGCCATCGACTCGGCCTGCACCACGGCCCACTCCCACAGTCGCTTCACCATGTCCGGGCTGGTCGACCTCCGTTCCGGGTACCGGAGTCTGGTGTTGACCGCGGCGTGGGCCAGCCCGGTGGCGGCGGGGAAGAGCCAGATCAGCCGGTAATCGCCGGTGGCGTCGACGGTGGCGGCGGCGACGTAGGCCAGGAGGACGCTGACCAGGTTGAACGGCGACAGCAGCACCCCCAGGCGCTCTCCGAGGCCACCGGCACGCGGGAGGAGCTGGAGGAGGAGCGGGGCCATCACGATCAGGTAGGCACCGACGAAGGGTGCCCCGACGTAGCTCAGCACGACGGCCTGCCACAAGTGGGTGTCGAACACCTGCACGCCCGCGAGCACGGCACCGAGCAGGGGACCACCGACAGCGATCTGCATCGGGGTGAGGAACCGGCTGAGCGGCACACCGAGTGCGATCCCGATGATGAACACGGGGAACCCGGTGGCCAGTCCGGCGATGGTCTGGGCGCTGGCGCCGGCGTGGAGCACCCGCTGGAAGAAGAGGATGGCGACGTAGCCGGTCGAGCCGATCCCGGCCCAGAAGAGCAGCGATCCGGCGACGAGGACCTTGGCGTTGGGCCCGGCCAGGATGTCACGCAGCTCGTCACGGGCGGGACGGGCTCGCCGGGTACGGTCGGCCTCGGCCCCGCTCGCTGCGGACGGCGACTCCCGGACGAGGAACAGGACGGCGAGTCCGGTCACCGCCATGATGACCCCGGCCACCTGGAACGGGAGGTTCCAGGTGGCCGGGTCGGACTGCTTCCAGGTGGCGATTACCGTGCCCTTGATGGTGAAGCTGGCCAGGGTGCCGAGGACGGTCGTGAGGAGGAGGGCCTTCAGCCACCTGCTCCGCCCGAACACCTCGGGCACCACGGCGACGTTCGTCAGCGTGAACACGGACGCCGCCTGGCTGGCGACGACGATCAGCACGACCAGGGCCCAGTAGCCGCTGACCTCGGTGAACATCCAGGTTGCGGTGCCCATGACGATGAGGCTGGCGGCCATGTAGGGCGTGCGACGTCCCACACGTGTCCGGGTCCGATCGCTCAGTCGCCCGGCAACGGGATAGGTGAGCCAGCTGAGCAGGCGACTGGCCGTCAGGGCGAAGGTCACGGCCAGTGCACCCGACGCCCGCTGCTGGACGAACAGCGTGATGAGGACGCCGGAGACGGCCAGGTTGGCCCGAGGGCCGACGAGCCCGATCGACAGCCCGATGAAGCTCCGGACCCGGGAGGCGTCGACGCCTCCGGGACCGGGCGACTCGGGGGACGCCGTGGTGTCGACCGGGCCGCTCACCCGCCCTCGTCGTCGGCGGCGTCGTCCTCGGACGACGAGGACCCGGCGTCGACGCCCACGACGGCATCGACCTGGGCACCGGCGCGCTGGGCCCCGTCGATCTGGACCCAGGCCAGCTGCAGGCTGGCCCGGCCCTCCCTGAGCACGTGCTCGCTCTCGCCCAGCCGGCCCTCCAGCCCGTCGACCAGGTATCCGAGGGCATCGATCGCCAGGCGGGCAGCGGGCAGGTTCGGGGGCTGCTGGCTCAGGTGGAGGGCCGCCAGTTCGAAGAGGGCGTAGCAGTGGTTGGCCACCACGATCTCGACCGGGGCGGAGGCCAGCTCGGCCCGCATCGCCTCGACCTGGTCGGCGAGCGCATCGTCGTCGACGTCCCCACCGGGTCCGCCGAAGGGATCGGGAGGCGATGGGGTGGGCCCGCCGCCGGACGGCGCGCCGGGCCTCCCCACGGGTCGTTCGCCGTCAGGTGTCCACAGTGAGCTCACGACTGGTAGCCTAAAGCAACTGATAGACGAGGAAGCGGGGCTTCGCGACGCGAATCCCCCACCCGGCCACCGCGACCCGCCACGGCGGGACGGGCGTGCGACGGGTCCATGGGACCGGACGCCGACGGCTGTCGGTCGGGCCGGTGCTGGCTCCGCTCCTTCATCGTCGGCCGCGGCTCGCCGTGGCCATGAGACAGGGAGTGCAGTCGAATAGCGACACCCACCACTACAGATCCCCGCATCAACGACCGCATCCGGGCCCGCGAGGTTC
>JAKAZC010000266.1 GCA_021826655.1 Actinomycetes bacterium
CAGGCTACGAACCTCGTTGTGATGACCAGTACAGCGGTGCTTTCTAAGAGATCGTGAAGGATCCGGTAGAAGTCGGCTAAAAGCGTGCGGCGCGGCCCGGCGAGGGCGGCCCGGCGAGGGCGGCCCGGCGAGGCGGGGCGGGACGTCAACCGCCCTCCGACTCCGAGCTCTAACGAGATCCAACGATTCCAAAGATCTCTAAACCGCACGCCCGGCGCACCACGACTGCGGGGTCGTCGTCGACGGCCCCGGCGTAGTCGGACAAGGACAGAGAATGGTGGCGGGAACTTGACCTTCCTGGCCTCGTCCCGCTCAGACCTCCCGGTCGCTGAGCGCAATGTCCTCGGGGCGCACGGGGGCGCGGGTGACGGGGAGGCCCGTGGCGTCACGGATCGCGGCCAGCACCGCCGGCCCCGATGAGATCGTCGGGGGCTCTCCGACCCCCTTGGCCCCGTAGGGCGCGCCGGGCTCGGGCTGCTCCACCAGCGTGGCCGACACCGCCGGCATGTCGAGCGTGGTCGGGATGAGGTAGTCGGTGAACGAGGGGTTCCGCACCCGTCCCTGGTCGAGGACGATCTCCTCCATCACCGCCAGCCCGATCCCCTGTGCGATGCCGCCTTCGATCTGCCCGGTGATCTGGGTGGGGTTGAGCGCGCGCCCCACGTCCTGGCCGGTCGTCACCTGCACGACCCGCACCAGGCCGAGCCCGGGATCGACGTCGACGACGGCACGGTGGGCGGCCACCATGACGGCGAGGTGGGCGTCGCCCTGGCCCTCGGCGTCGAGCGCCTTGGTGGGCGGGTGGTGGTACTCGTGCTCCGCCTCGACGGGTCCCTCGGTGAGGAGCTCGGCCAGGCTCAGGCGCTCGCCGGTCTCGGCGCGCAAGGCCTCACCGGCGTCCCATTCGACCGATCCTCCGCCGCAGCCCCAGCGCCCGGCGGCGCGCGCCAGGAGCTGGCGCCGGAGGCGGGCGCAGGCCAGCTGGATGGCCCCGCCGCTCATCCAGGTCTGCCGGGACGCGCTCGACGAGCCCGCCGAGCCGATGCCGGTCGTCCCGGCGGGGGCCAGCGCGACGTCGGCCACGCCGAGCTCCTCGCGGACGATCTGCTGGGCGATGGTGACGAAACCCTGGCCGACCTCCGCGGTGGCGGCAAACACGGTTGCCGCCGGCTCGCCCCCCACCCCTGCCTCGAGGCGGACGCGGGCCGTCGCGTAGTCGTCGAAGCCCTCCGAGTAGGCGACGTTCTTGAGGCTGACCGCCACGCCCACGCCCCGCCGCACGTCGTCGTGGTCAGCGGTGAGGCCGGCCCCGCCCGGACGGGCCAGCACGGGGTCGGAGGGGCTCAGGGGGGGTGGCAGCGGATGCGCCAGCGCCGCGGCGATGCGCTCGCGCACGGGGACGGCGCCCGTGAGCACCTGCCCGGTGACCAGCCGGTCGAAGCGCTCGAGGGCGTTTCGCAGGCGCAGCTCGACGCGGTCGATGCCGAGCGCGTCGGCGAGCCTGTCCATCTGCGCCTCGTGCCCGTAGCAGACCTGCACCGCCCCGAACCCTCGCATGGCACCGCAGGGCGGATTGTTCGTGCGCACCGCGTAGCCGTCGATCACGGCGTTGGGGACCTTGTAGGGGCCGGGCGCGAAGCACGCCGCGTTGGAGACGACCGCGTTGGACGACGACAGGTACGCTCCGCCGTCGAGCACGATGCGCGCCTCGACCTTCACGAGCCTGCCGTCGCGCGAGGCGTGGTGGCGGAACCACATCGTGGCGGGATGCCGGTGCACGTGGCCGAAGAACGACTCGTCCCGGGAATAGACCATCTTCACCGGCCGCCCGGTGCTGAGCGCGAGCAGGCACAGGTGGATCTGCAGGCTCACGTCCTCACGACCGCCGAAGGCGCCGCCCACGCCGGCCAGGTGCAGGCGCACGCGCTCGGCCGGCATGCCCAGGCTGGCGGCGATCTGGTCGCGGTCCACGTGCAGCCACTGCGTGGCGATGTAGAGGTCGACCCCGCCGTCCTCGGCGGGAACGGCCAGCCCGGACTCGGGGCCCATGAAGGCCTGGTCCTGCATGCCCACCTCGTACCGGCCCTCGACCACCACGTCCCCGGACGCCCCCGGGTCCCCGTGGCGGATGGCGAGGTGCCGGAAGAGGTTGCCGTCGGGATGCAGCGGGGGGGCGTCCAGGGCGAGCTCGGCGTCCACCACCGGATCGACGGGCTCGTACACCACCTTGATCGCCTCCGCCGCGGCGCGAGCCGTCTCGGGGTGCTCCGCCGCGACGGCGGCGATCGGCTCGCCGTGGTACCGGACGACGTCGGACGCGAACACCGGCTGGTCGGGCACCTCCAGGCCGTAGGTCTGGCGGCCGGGGACGTCGGCGGCGGTGAGCACGGCGCGCACGCCGGGCATCGCGCGGGCGGCCGAGGCGTCCACGAGGAGGACGCGGGCCGAGACGTGGGGGCTCCGCAGCGTCTTCCCCCACAGCATCCCGTCCATCCACAGGTCCGAGGAGAAGGCGAACTCCCCACGCGTCTTGGGCACGCCGTCGGGCCGGGCGGCGTCGGTCCCGACGCCCGGGACACGGCGGGTGACCGCGGGCGCGCTAGCCGGCGGCACGGGGAGAACCCTCGCTCGCCATGCGCACCGCCTCGAGGATCCGCCCGTAGCCGGTGCAGCGGCACAGGTTCCCCGACAGGGCCTCGCGCACCTGGAGCTCGTCGGCGTCCGGGCTGCGCCGCAGGAGGTCGTAGACGGCAACGACGAAGCCCGGCGTGCAGAAGCCGCACTGGACGCCGCCCGCACCGAGGAGAGCCGCCTGGATGCCGGCAGCAGCTCCGCTCGCCGTCAGCCCCTCGACCGTCTCGACGCTGCTGCCGACGGCGTCGACGGCGAGCACGCAGCAGGCGCACACCACCTCGTCGTCGAGCAGCACCGAGCACGAGCCGCACTCGCCCTGCTCGCAGGCGTTCTTCGCTCCGGACAGCCCGAGGCGCTCGCGCAGGACGTAGAGCAGGGTCTCGCCGAGCCACGCGCCCTCAACGGGGTGCACGGCGCCATTGACCTCCAGCTCGTAGCGGTCGACCGCTTCGTAGGGGGCGTCACGCGACATGCTCGAGGCACCTCCTCAGCCCCCTGCTCGCCACCACTGCGACGGCGCGGCTCCGGTACGCGGCGGTGCCGCGGTGATCGGAGATCGGCGAGCAGTCCTCGGCCGCCAGCTCGCCGAAGCGCGCGACGGCGGCTTCGCTCGCGCTGAGGCGGCCCCAGTCGATGGCGTCGCTCAGCTCGTCTTCGGCCCGGCGCGGACGCACCGGCACCGGCCCCACAGAGCCGAAGGCGGCCCGGACCCGGCGCGCCCCGCGGTCCAGGACGACGGCGGCCGAGGCGATGGCGATGACCATGGCATTGCGGGTGCCCACCTTGAGGAACTGCTGCGGCCCCTCGACGCGCGGCACCCGGAGGGCGACGACCAGCTGTGTCGGCTCGAGCGCGGTGCGCTTCACGCCAACCAGCAAGCTGGAGATGCCCAGCTCGCGCTCGGTGCCGGGCCCCCGGACGACCACCCGGGCGTCCAGCGCGGCGAGGAGGGGGAGCGTGTCACCGGCCGGGCTCGCCGTCGCCACGTTGCCGCCGATCGTGCCGGCATTGCGGATCTGGGGCGAGCCCACCGTACGCGCCGCCGCAGCGAGCGCGGGAAGCGCGGCCACGAGGTCTCGGGCGCCCATGTCGCTGTAGGTGGCTCCGGCTCCGATGACCACCTCGGTCGGGGTGATCTCGGTGCGGCGCAGCTCGGCCACCCGTCTCAGGCAGACGACGGCGGGGGGACGGCGCAGCCCGAAGCTCACCTCCACGCAGAAGTCCGTGCCGCCGGCGAGGAACTGGGCCCCGGGCATCCCGGCCATGGCGTCGACGGCCC
>JAKAZC010000267.1 GCA_021826655.1 Actinomycetes bacterium
GAGGTCCCGCGGGAGGCTGGCCCCCCCGGCGAGGACCACGGCGTCGAACTGCTCCCGGAGCTCGGTGACCGAGACGACGGTGACGTCGGGAGCGCTGGCCGTGCCGATCCCGCGCTGCTCGCCCGGCTCGAGGGGGCGGCCACCACCGATGCCGTCGCTGCGCCCCGAACCAGACGACCCACCGGGGGGGATCCCCACGGAGGTGGCGCACCGGAACTCGACCCCTTCGGCGCGGAGCTGCTCCAGGCGCCTATCGAGGACCCGCTTCTCCATCTTGAACTCCGGGATGCCGTACCGCAGCAAGCCTCCGGGCTTCTCGGCCCGCTCGAACACCACGACGGCGTGGCCGGCCCGGGCCAGCTGCTGGGCGCAGGCCAGGCCGGCCGGGCCCGAGCCCACGATGGCGATCCGCTTTCCCGTGCGCTCGCGGGGCGCCTGCGGCCGGGTCCAACCCTCGGCCCAGGCCCGCTCACTGATCTCGTACTCGATCCGCTCGATGGTCACCGGGTCCGCGTTGATGCCGAGCACGCACGCGGCCTCGCACGGGGCGGGACAGAGGCGGCCTGTGAAATCCGGGAAGTTGTTGGTGGCGTGCAGGCGCTCGATGGCGGCTGACCAGTCGTCGCGGTACACGAGGTCGTTCCACTCGGGGATGAGGTTCCCGAGCGGGCAGCCCTCGTGGCAGAACGGGATCCCGCAGTCCATGCAGCGGGCCCCCTGCCGCCGGGCCGCCTCGTTGTCGAAGGGCTCGTAGACCTCGTGCCAGTCGCGCAGGCGCACCGGCACCGGCCGCCGGCGGGGCAGCTCGCGTCCGAACTCGAGGAAGCCGGTGGGCTTACCCATGTGCGGCCGCCATCACGGCCTCGTCCACCGACCGGCCCTCGGCGAGGGCCTTCTCGGTGGCCTCGAGGACCCGCCGGTAGTCGCGCGGCATCACCTTCAACATGTCGGCCGCCGTTCGCTCCCACTGGGCGAGGAGGCGTGCCGCGACCGCCGAGCCGGTCTCCTCGGCGTGGCGGCCGATCACCACCCGGAGCCACTCCTCGTCGTCGGGGTCGAGCGGCTCGGCGTCGACCATTTCGGCGTTGAACCGCTCCCCGAACGTGCGGTCCGGGTCGTAGACGTAGGCGACCCCGCCGGACATGCCGGCCCCGAAGTTGCGGCCGGTCGGCCCGAGGACCACCACCCGGCCGCCGGTCATGTACTCGCACCCGTGGTCGCCCACGCCCTCGACCACCGCGAGGGCGCCCGAGTTGCGGACGCAGAACCGCTCGCCCGCCTGGCCCCGGACGAACACCTCTCCGGCGGTCGCCCCGTAGAGGACGACGTTGCCGGCGATGATCTGCTCCTCGGCGACGAAGGGCGAGTCCTCCGGCGGGCGCAGAACGAGCCGGCCGCCGGAGAGGCCCTTGCCGAAGTAGTCGTTGGCGTCCCCGAAGAGCCGCATGGTGACCCCGGCCGGGACGAAGGCGCCGAAGCTCTGGCCGGCCGACCCGTGGAGGTTGAGGGTGATGGTGCCGTCGGGCAGCCCCTTGCCGCCGTGGCGGCGGGTGATCTCGTAGCCGAGGAGCGTCCCCACCGTCCGGTCCACGTTGGTGATGGCGAGGTCGATCACGACCGGCAGCCCGCTCTCGATGGCCGGGCGGCACTGCGGCAGGAACTGCTGGTCGAGCGCCCGCTCGAGCCCGTGGTCCTGGGAGCGGGTCTGGCGGCGCTCCGTCGGGTACGGCGACTCGGGCATGACGAGGATCGGCGACAGGTCGAGGCCCGACGCCTTCCAGTGCTCGACGGCGCCGGCCACGTCGAGCAGGTCGGTCCTCCCGATCGCCTCGTCGAGCGATCGCAGGCCGAGCGCGGCGAGGTGCTCCCGCACCTCCTCGGCGACGAACTCGAAGAACGTCTCGACGAACTCGGGCTTGCCGTTGAAGCGGCGCCGCAGCTCGGGGTTCTGGGTGGCGATGCCGACCGGGCACGTGTCGAGGTGGCAGACCCGCATCATGATGCAGCCGGACACGACGAGCGGGGCGCTCGCGAACCCGTACTCCTCGGCCCCGAGCAGGGCCCCGATCACGACGTCGCGGCCGGTCTTCAACTGCCCGTCGACCTGCACGACGATCCGGTCCCGCAGCCCGTTCAACAGGAGCGTCTGCTGGGTCTCGGCCAGCCCGAGCTCCCAGGGGATGCCGGCGTGCTTGAGCGAGGTGAGGGGGGCGGCGCCGGTGCCGCCGTCGTGCCCCGATATGAGGACCACGTCGGAGTGGGCCTTCGCCACCCCGGCCGCCACCGTGCCCACGCCGACCTCGGCCACCAGCTTCACGTGGACCCGGGCCTCGGGGTTGGAGGACTTGAGGTCGTGGATGAGCTGGGCGATGTCCTCGATCGAGTAGATGTCGTGGTGGGGCGGCGGCGAGATGAGCCCCACCCCCGGGGTGGAGTACCGGGTCTTGGCGATCCACGGGTAGACCTTCGCCCCCGGGAGCTGGCCGCCCTCCCCGGGCTTGGCCCCCTGGGCGATCTTGATCTGCAGGTCGTCGGCGTTCACCAGGTACTCGCTCGTCACCCCGAAGCGGCCCGACGCCACCTGCTTGATGGCGCTGCGGCGGAGGTCCCCGTTGTCATCCGGCGTGAAACGGGCGGGGTCCTCTCCCCCCTCGCCGGTGTTGGACCGCCCCCCGATGCGGTTCATGGCGATGGCGAGGGTCTGGTGGGCCTCGACCGATATGGACCCGTAGGACATGGCCCCGGTCGAGAAGCGGCGCATGATGGCCGAGACCGGCTCGACGTCTTCCATCGGGATGGGCCCGCCGGGTGCCGGGCGGAGGCGGAGCAGGCCCCGCAGCGTGGCCAGCCGCTCGGACTGGTCGTCGACCGCCTTCGTGTACTGGCGGAAGATGTCGAATCGCTTGGCCCGGGTGGCGTGCTGGAGCTTGAAGACCGTCTTGGGGTTGAACAGGTGGTGCTCGCCCTCACGGCGCCACTGGTACTCGCCCCCGCCCTCGAGCTCGCGGTGGGCGCGCTCGGTCGGCCGCTCGATGTGGGCCGCCCGGTGGCGGGGCGCCACCTCGGCCGCCAGGACGTCCATGCCCACCCCGCCCAGGCGGCTGGTGGTGCCGGTGAAGTACTCGTCGATCACCTCGCGGTCGAGACCGACTGCCTCGAACACCTGGGCCCCGGTGTAGGAGGCCACCGTCGAGATGCCCATTTTGGACATGACCTTGAGGACGCCCTTGCAGGCGCCCTTTATGTAGTTCTTGTGGGCCTGGTGCGGTGTGACCCCCTCGAGCAGCCCGTTGGCGATCATGTCGTCGATCGACTCGAGCGCCATGTAGGGGTTGACGGCCGCCGCGCCGAACCCGATGAGGAGGGCCATGTGGTGGACCTCCCGGGCGTCGCCGCTCTCCACTACGAGGCCCACCTTGGTCCGGGTCTTCTCGCGGACGAGGTGGTTGTGGACGGCCGCCGTCAGCAGCAGCGACGGGATGGGGGCGAGCTCGGTGGTGGCGTTGCGGTCCGACAGGACGATGAGGTTGGCACCATCGGCGATGGCGGCCGACACCCGGGCCCGCACGCTCTCGAGGGCCGCCGCCAGGGCCCGCCCGCCCTCGGGGGTGGGCCGGCCGACGTCGCCGGCCTGGGCGACCGGGAAGAGCCCGTCGACGGCGAACGCCTTGAACCCCGGAGTCTCGCCGTACTCGTTGACGTAGAGCAGCTTGGCGAGGTCGTCGCGGTCGATGACCGGCTCGGGCAGCAGGATCTGCCGGCACGAGCCGGCGGTGGCGTCGAGGAGGTTGCCCGAGGGGCCCACCGTCGCGGCGAGCGAGGTGACCAGCTCCTCGCGGATGGCGTCGAGCGGCGGGTTGGTGACCTGGGCGAAAAGCTGGGTGAAGTAGTCGTAGAGCAGGCGCGACCGCT
>JAKAZC010000268.1 GCA_021826655.1 Actinomycetes bacterium
CCGCGGCGGCCTCCCCGTGGTCACCCAGTGGTCGAGGGCCGCCACGGCGGCGCGGAGCTCGTAGGTGTGCGCCCCGGCGTTGAGGGGGACGGGGCAGCTGATCGCCCCGCCGTCGAAGGAGGAGACAGAAACAAAAATCGTGACAAAATTCTTGAGGAGATAATCATTGAACCCTTGGCTGGTCATCGACTCGACCAGGCCGTAGGTGTCGTAGTGCGCGGTCCCGGCGACCTCCCACTCGCGGATGAACCTGGTCGCGCGCTGTCGGGCCGGCAGGTAGCCGAGGACGAGCAGGTCCGCCTCGGTCTCGAAGATCATCACCGGGACCTTCAGGTCGGTGCGGATGAACGTCGGGGTCGGCGGGTCGACCGCTGGTCGGGGTGCCTGCGAGAGCGGGGCGCCGGACCCGCCGCGGCTGTAGACGAAGTAGCCGTCGTAGACCCCGCGCGAAAGGGGCTGCAACGCGTCGATGTAGGTGACGAGTCGGTAGGCGGACTGCGACTCGCCGAGGGCGAGCACCCGCCTGGGCTTCAGGCCGCGGAGCACGACGGCCGCGTCACGCCGGACGGCGGCACCGGCCTGCTCGAAGATGCTGTAGGAGTAGCTGTCGCCCGGGTGGTCGAGGGGGCCGTACCGGGACGGATCGGCCCCCTTTATCCCACCGGCCTGACCGGCCGCAGAGCCGAGGGAGCCGGCCTCGCCGACGATGCCGGCGGCCTGGGCGCTCACCCCGACGTACGCCGTGCCACTGCGGATCATCTGCACGTGGTCGGTCAGCCACGCCGCGGCCGCGTCCACGCCGCCGCTCACGTTGAGCCACTCGACGATCACCGTGCCGTTGAAGCGGTGCGGGTCGACCGGGCGGTACACGACCATCCGCGTCGTGTACGGGGCGGTACCCGAAGGCGTCACCGACCAGCGGCCGCTCGCCGCGAGGGGTGACGCGCTGGTGTAGGCCGTCGCCGTGCCCGACAGGAAGTACTCGTCCTCCTCGTAGCCGACGGCGCCAAGGTCGAAGCTGGTGGTGCCCACCAGGTCGATGCCCTTCCCGCCGGTGACGGGACCCGAGACGGTCGCCTTCGGGACGCTCGCCGCCACCGGGGCCGCTGCCCCCGCGGCCTGCCGGACGGGCGTGGCCGGCAGGGTTGCGATCGCCGCCACGAGCACACAGAGCCCCGCGCCGAGTCCCATCCGCCCCCGCCACGCCGCAGTCCCGCTGCGTCGCGGGCGGGCTGCTCCGAACCATCCCATGGGACACCCCCCCGCTCCGGTCCCGGCCCGATCTACCGGCGGACCTGTCGAAGCGCTGCGGTCAGGGTACCCGCACGGCCGATCCGGCTGGCGCCCGCCGGGGCGGGACCCGCCACGGAGCCGTGGACACCCGTCCCCGGCGTCGAGCACGCGCCGGTCACGGCCGGCACCGGCGTGCCGACGAGCGGCCTCGTGCTGGGCGCCGACCGCCGCCGCCGCTGCCACCGGCGCCTTGACGCCCACATCCCCAAGCCTTTAAAGTCTTTACTGGTTTGACGTGATGCGCCTGTCCCAGGCCGAAGTCGGGGCGGGCCGACCGAGGAGCGCTCGCATGGTCAACGTCCCGAGGGCGGCAGAGCTGGTGGCCCAGGAGGTGAGGGACGAGATCATCGCCGGCACGCTCACTCCCGGCGAGCGGTTGGGCTCCACCCCGGCCCTTCAGGAGCACTTCGGGGTCTCGGGTCCCACCCTCCGGGAAGCACTGCGCATCCTCGAGGCCGAATCCCTGATCGAGGTCGTGCGGGGCCGCAACGGCGGGGCCATCGTCCGCCGCCCCGACGAGGACCACGTGCTCCGGGGGCTGTCGATGCTCCTGCAGAGCCGCAACGTCACGCTGGGCGACGTCTACGCCGCGCGCACCATGATCGAGCCCGCCGCCGCGCGCCGGATCGCGGAGATGCCGGAGCGCGGCGCCGCCGTGCGCCGCCTCGGCACCCTCGTCGCGGCCGAGGAGGAGGTTCTCGACAACGCGACGGCCTTCGCCGCGGCCAACGTGAAGTTCCACGAAGGTCTGGTCGCCGAATCGCAGAACAAGACCCTGCTCCTGTTCAGCGAGATGCTGCACGACCTGGTGAAGGGCGCGGTGGAGGCCGTCAGCCAGTCCGGGGCCACGGCGGCCAAGCGGCTGCTCGTCCGCCAGAGGGGGCTGCGGGCGCAGCACAAGCTCCTCGAACTGATCGGCTCCGGGTCCGTGGCGGAGGCGGAGGACTACTGGCGCGAGCACATGATGGTGGTGGGAGATGTCATGAACCGTTCGCGTGGCGGAAAGGCTGTCGTCAACGCGACCCGGTGACCGCCTCCTCCGCAACCGCTCGTCGCCGGCCAACCTCACGGGGGCGGGTGAGGAGCGGGCACCCCCCGATGGCGACCGACGACGAGTAGGAGTGGAAGTGGAGTACGAAACGATCCGCTATGAGGTGTCCGAGGCCGTCGCGACGATCACGTTCAACCGCCCGGACTCGCTGAACGCGGTGAACCGCCTGATGACCGGCGAGCTGGCCCACGCCTACGCGAGTGCAGAGGCGGACCCCGAGGTGTGGACGATCGTCGTCACCGGTTCGGGGCGGGCGTTCTGCGCGGGCGCCGACGTCGCGGACGTGCCGCAGGACGGGAAGGTCCCTCACGAGGGGACCTATCTGTCCACGTCCGCGCAGTGGGAGGTCCCGCAGGAGGCCACCCCGCCGTTCCGCGACATGGCGAAGCCGGTGGTGGTGGCGGTCAACGGGCTGTGCTGCGGGGCGGGCCTCGACCTCGTGACCACAGGTGACATCGTGGTCGCCTCCGACCGGGCCGAGTTCTTCGACCCCCACACGAGCATCGGCCTGGTCGCCGGCCGCGAGGTCGTCCGTCTGGCCCGGGTGCTGCCCCTGAACGTCGCCATGCGCATGGCACTGATGGGTCGGCAGGAACGCCTCGGCGCGCAGCGGGCCTACGACCTCGGCCTCGTCTCCGAGGTCATCCCGCACGAGCAGCTGATGGAGCGGACCATGCAGATCGTCGGGCTCCTCCACCGGAATGCGCCACTGGCAGTCCGGGGCACCCGGCTGGGTATCCGAAAGGGCCTCGGGCTCCCCCTTTACGAGGCCGAGTTCGTCGCGGAGACCTTCCGGGAGCGCGTGACCAGGACCGAGGACGCCCTCGAAGGCCCGAGGGCGTTCCTCGAGAAGCGACCGCCCAGATGGTCCGCACGCTGAGGCCGGTGCTCGAGCGAAAGCGAGGTCACAGACGATGCCGGAACCGCCGGACTGGTACGAGACCGTTGACGAGACGGTGTTCGGCGTCCCGATGGAGGTCTTCGCGCACCGCCACCGGTCCATCCGCGACCTCCTCCGATCCTCGGAGGGGTTCGGGGAGCGGGAGTACCTGGTGGACGACGCTCATCGCGTCACCTTCGCGCAGCACCTCCGGCACGTCGCCTCGCTGGCCACCGTCCTGCGGGGCGACTACCACGTCCGTGTGGGGGATCGTGTCGCGGTCCTCGCCCGGAATTCGGTCGAATGGGCGGTGGCCTTCTGGGCCGCGGCCAGTGCGGGTGCCATCGTCGCCCCCATGAACAGCTTCTGGTCGCCACCGGAGTTCTCGGCGGCCATGGACCTGGCCGAACCGGTCGTCGTGCTCGGGGACGCGGACAGCCTCGACCCGGTGGAGGCCCTGCACACGGGCGTCCCGAGGATCAGCTTCGAGGAGGAGCTCTGGCCGGCGGCCGGCGATCCCGGCTGCGACTTCCCGGTCGTGACGGACGACGAGGACGATCCCGCCCTCCTCATCTTCACGAGCGGCACGACGGGACGGCCGAAAGCGGTCACCCACAGCCACCGGGGCGTGTGCGGGTTCGTGCAGTGCAAGCAGTCCAACCCCGTGCTGCGC
>JAKAZC010000012.1 GCA_021826655.1 Actinomycetes bacterium
GATTCGGATCATGGCCAAGAAGGGCCTTCCCGGTTACTGGAGGATCCTGAAGAACGCCGGGAGGTTCCTGTTCCGCGTCCAGGAGCGGCCCATTACTCCCGAGGCATGGGGTCGTCTCTTCAAAGGTGCGGGTTTCGGCGACATCCAGAGCGTCATCGTGGTTGCCGAAGCCGCGGTGGTGACGGGAGTCAAGCCGGACGGTTGACCACCGAGCGCCCGAGAACGCACGTCGACCGGAGCGCCGACCGGTGCGTCAGCCGGACGGGGCGTCGGGACACGGCTGGTCGTCGGGTGGAACGGAGTCAGCGTTGGTCAGCGATGCCAGGCCGGCCACCGTCCCGTCGGTGGTCAGGGCGAGTATGGCTGCGGCCGAACCCTTGAGGTACCCGTTGAGGAAGTCGGTCGTCACTTTGGCCACCACGTCGAGGGGCTGACCCGCCTGTGTGTACGCACTGGTGTGGGTCTGTCCGGCCATTGCCAGGTAGTACTTCGGTTGGGGCGCCTGGTTGAAGAGCTGAACACTGCACGACGGCGGGTTCATGGTGTCGTTCGATCCTTGGACGACCAACAGCGGCACGGCGGGCGGCGGATAGTAGGTCCCGGGGAACCAGGCCAGTTCGGCGCCGGAGAGGATGACGGCGGCCTTGACCAGACTGTTCCGGCAACAGGTGTTGGCGGCGGCGGCCAGGCTGACGTCCCCCCCGTCCGAGTGACCGATGACCCCCACCTCGCGTGAGTCGATCAGCCCCGTCAGGACGCCGGTGGTCGCCGCGCTGTCCCCGAGCACCGAGGAGATGACGAAGGCGAGGTCGGCGGGGTGGTTGACGATGTCAGTCCGCACCAGGCCACCTGGGGACGTCGGGGCGGTGAACGGGTAGACCGGGTCGGCCACCACGTAGCCGGCCGCTGCCCAGGCATCGAGGAGGGCGGCGTATGCCTCGGGACTGATGTCGAACCCTTCGGAGAAGATCACCAGTGGATACGGCCCGCCGACCCGATCGGGGACGGCACCGGCCTGATCGGGGCCGTCCACCGGTCCCATGGCCGGGTAGCGGACTGTGGTGGGAAGGGTACGAACCGCTCCACCGGGCCCGGCCGGCTCGGTCACCGTGAGTGTGAGCGTTCCCACCGCGAAGGGAGGTTGCGGGGGCGAGGTAGACGTGGTGGTCGGTGGGTCGGTGGGTCGGGTCGTGGCCGACGGCACCGCCGACGGCCCGTGTCCGACGTCGGCAACCAGCACGCCCACCACGGCAAGAATTACCAGTGCCGCTCCAAGTGCGGCCCGTCGGCGCCGCACGTGTACCCGTCGGCGGGACCTTGGTGAGGACACCATCCGAACTCTACAGCCGGTACAGGAGGACGAGGTGTCGGGATCGGGCCGATGCCACCGCACGTCGATGGTTGAGTAGGGTTCCGGCATCGCCCTCGACGGAGACCCCCATCACGCCGCAGATCAGGCCGACCAACCACCGACGGGCGGTGCCGTGCGTGTCCGGGCGCTCACCCACGACGACCTCACGTCTGCGGCCCACCTCCACCGATACGTCCTCGACATGGAGTTCCTGTCGCGCTACGGGCAGGCATTCATGCGCACCTACTACCAAGCGTGGGTCGAGGCGCCACAGGGAATCGCTCTGGCAGCGGTGGACGAGCACGACATCCTGGTAGGGACGTTGCTGGGCGCCGTCGACCCCGCGGCCCACACCCGCGGCATGGTGCGCGGACACGGAGCGGCGCTGGGGGCCCGACTGGCGGTGCAGGCCCTCGGGCACCCGGCGTTGGCCAGAGATCTGATCGTCACCCGTGGACGACGCTACGTGCGAGGGTTGGCGCGCCTGGCGAGCGCCCGGTCCGGACGGAGGACCGTACCGCCCACGGCCGGGAACCGCGGTCCGGCCGTGGGCGAGATCACCCACGTAGCCGTCCAGCCCGATCGTCAAGGATCGGGGATCGGTCGAGCGCTGGTCGATGCGGCGGTGACGGCGGGCCGCGCTGCCGATCTGGACGAGCTGGTGCTCGTCACTCCACCCGACCTGGCCGCCGGGTCCTTCTACGAGCGACTGGGTTGGTTGGCCGGTGGCGAGATCACCAGCCAGAGTGGGGAGGCGTTCCGCCGGTACCGGTTCCCATTGGCGGCGACCGGTCCGGAAGGACCGACGCGGCCTCCTCCTGACGTCGGCTGACGCTGAATCCGCCGTCGGGCGAGGAGGCGGCGACCGACACCGGCCGGGGAGGTCGGGCTTCGGGTCCAGCCGGGCGGTTCAGGGCCCGCCGTCGCCTGCGCTGCTGGACGGCTCGCCTGCGCAGGACCACCAGCAGGGCGACGACGGCCAGGGCGATCAGGGTGATGAGGACGGCCAGGACGGCCAGGACCGTATGTCGGGCTCCGACCGGGTGCGATGCGATTCGCCGATGCGGCTGCGTCGTGAGGGGCGGAGTCGAGGTCGTCGGGGTCGTGGCGGGTGGGGCGGTCGGGGCCTGGGCCAGGGCCAGTACCTGGGCGGCAACCATCGCGGCCGGGCACCCGGGTGTCAGTGTCACCGCCAGCGGCTGGGGGACCTGAGGGGCCTCGGGAATTCCGAACAACGAGGTGGGGATGGCATCGGCCATCACCGTCTGCCCGGCCAGGTTGGGATGGAGATTGTCGTCGGTGAAATAGGGGGCGAACGGGGTGTCGGGTTGGCAAGCACCGTTGTAGACGTCGCCCATCACTGCGGCAAGGTTGATGGTCCCGTCGAATCCACTCCCCGGGCTGAGAATCCAGGCGTTCACCGCTGCCAGGGTCGCCTGGTCGGCCGGCGACCACACCTCAGGATTCTCTCCGTTGCCACCGATGAAGGAGGAGCGCGGGAGCAGGGTGACCCCGAAGATCTTGATGCCGGCGGCATGGGTCTGGGCGATGACCGTCTGCATGGCCGCCTCGATGGCCGCCGCCGTACCATAGGAAGTGATGGGCCGGGCGGTGTTCTCACCTCCCGCTCCGAACCAGATGTCGTTGGTTCCGAGGAAGAGGACGACATCCTTCACCCCGGGGAGCGAGAGGGCATCTGGTGCGAGTCGGGTGACGCCAGGCAGGCCGCCCGAGGTGGCGGCGAAGGTCGAACCGGGGGGGAACACCGTCAACGTGTTCCCGCTGATCGCCTCGTTCACCAACGCCACCTGCTGGGAGGGTGGCAGCTGTGTGACCCGCTGCTGGAGGGAGCTCGGCCACCCGTAGCCTGCGACGTTGTTGTTGAACCCCTCGGTGATGGAGTCGCCGAAGGCCACCACCGTCCCCTGGGCCGCGGTCCCCGCCACGGCGATCGCCGACAGCCACCGCATATTCACATCCGCGAACACGAAACTGGCGGCCGCTGGGTTGGCCGTCTGGTCGCCGACACCGTTGGCGGTGGCGTAGGAATCGATCCGTCCCTCACAGCAGTAGTGGACACTGACGGCTGCCGGACCGACGACCGACAGGCTGACGGCCAACTGTTCGCCGGCATGGACGGCCATCACCACCGGATCGCTGGTCACCCTTCCGCCGGCCGGGACGGTAACCGAACGACTGCCGCTGAAGGTCACCGGCACGATGGAGCCGGGGACGATGGTGGCCCCCGACTGCTGGGTGCCGACGGTCACCGAACCGAAGGTGGTCGGGGTCCCACTCCAGGTGTTGGACAACCGGAGTTGGATCGATGTACCGGCCACCGCCACCCCGGCGATATCCCGGACGGTGAGGTTGTGCGCCACGACGGAAGGAAGGGTGAAGTCCATCGGGGACGTCCACGCCGTCTGCCAGGTCGCCGGTGGAGGCGTCGTCGTCGTCGGCGTGGTCGTCGTCACGGTCGTGGTCGACTTGGGTCGTGGCGACGCCGCTGCATCATGAACGCTGCCCACGGTCAGCCCGGCCGCCATCACCACGACGACGGCGCTGAGCGCTCGTGCTGGCGTCCACCTCCGGTTCAGAACCACGTGATGCTCAGCCTCCTACCGACGGGCCCGTTAGCTCCGCGCTACCGCTTGGTTCCATTGGCGACCACCAGACGAGCTGCCGCGGGCGGCACTCCCTGCCACGACGAGAGCCGCAACTCCGGCACGGAGCCGCCCGCATCTTACGGGACCAACTCTGCCGGGGGCTGTCAACGGTGGCCGGACTCCGGAAGGGCGACGGTGCCGGGACCGACGCGGTCGGAGCGGTCCGGACGGATCAGGACGGAGGCGGATCCGTCGGGACCGTCGACGAGGTCGAACGCCGGGACACCTCCGACGGCCACCGCGACGGCACAGGTGCCGTTCGGGCCCAACCTCCGGCCGACGATCGTGGCGGCGGCTGCCCCTGTCGCCGGCCGACGTGTACGACGTGCGGTCCTCGCTCCACCGCCCCGACGTGGATTGGTGGTGACGAAACACGCGGGCCCCTCGTGGTGCCCGGGTCGCTGATCCCCATCCACCCCGGCTCGCCGGATGGCCGGCGACCCGAGCGGCGACGGGACCCTGGGAGGATGAGCAGTCTCGATACCGACCGGATCCCGCTCCGGAAGGGGATCGAACGTCGTCCCCCGGGCATCCGCCGGAAGTCCCGGACCGGGCCGTGGACGGAGGACACTCAGTCAGGTCCCGTGGCGACGTCGGGTCCGGCGTCGCCACCGGAGGCGGCCACGGCCAGCCGGTCGAGATAGTGGTCCCACCCTCGGGAGTGATCACCTACTGCGTCGTCGGGCAGGCCCCGGTGGACCAGTCGGACCCTCGTCTTGTCCCCGTCGGGGGTGAGGGTGATCTCGACCTCCGTCGAACGGGCGGGGATCGGGTGGTCGGGCTCGTCCCAGCCGAAGGTGAACACCACCTTGCGGTCGGGCACCACCTCCACGAATTCGCCGACGGCCGGGTGCACGCCCTGGACCAGGACACGGTAGGCCCCGCCGACCCGGGATTCGAGCTCGGCTTCGGTACCCATCCACTTGAGATACTCCTCCGGATCGACGAGGAAGGGGAAGATCGTCGCCGGGCCGGCGTCCATCACGACCTCGCGCGTCAGTTCAGCCATCGGTGGTTCCTTTCGCTCGTTCGGCCGATTCGGCCAGGTACTGCAGACGTTGCAGACTCGCGGTCCAGTACTCGTCGAGGAACCGGCGGAGCCGGTCCATCTGTACCTGGTCCGCCCGGTAGAGCCGACGGGTCCCGTCACGGCGTTCGGTGACCAGCCCTGCCCCCCGCAGGACGCCGAGGTGCTGCGAGACGGCCGACCGGGTGACGTCGTCGAACCTGGCCGCGATCTGGGCTGCGGGGAGCTCGTCGGTCCACACCAGCCGGAGGATCTCTCGCCGTCGGGGTTCCGCCAGGGCCTTGAGCGCCGCGTCCATGCCTCTAGTGTAAGTGCAGTCTTACGTAAGTGTCAACTGTCGTCGAGGCCGCTCTGGGGGCACCGCCCGGGTGAGCGCGCGGCGGCCCCCGGCCGCGTCAGGCCGCGATGGCATCCAGCTCGACCAGGTCGGACTCGGTCAGGACCAGGGAGGCGCCGGCCACGTTTTCGTGCAGGTGCTCGAGCGACGAGGTCCCGGGGATGAGCAGCACGTTGGGCGAGCGGTGCACCAGCCAGGCCAGCGCCACCCCCATCGGCGGTGCGCCGATCCGGTCGGCGACCGCATCGAGCGCCTCGGACTGGAGTGGGGAGAACCCGCCGAGCGGGAAGTAGGGAACGAAGGCGATGCCCTGCCCGGTGAGGGAGTCGAGCAGATCGTCGTCGACACGGTGGGCGAGGTTGTAGAAGTTCTGCACGCACACGATCGGCGCGATGGCCTGTGCCTCGGCGACCTGCACCGCCGAGACGTTGCTCACTCCGAGGTGCCTGATCAGACCTTCCCGCTGCAGCTCCACCAGAGCACCGAACGGCTCGGCGATCGATTCCGGCGTGGGGCTGTCGAAGCCCCCGACCCGGAGGTTGACCACGTCGAGCGTGTCGAGGCCGAGATGGATGAGGTTGTCGTGCACTGCCTGACGGAGCTGTTCGGGCGTGCGGGCGTGGGGCCAGCCACCGTGGACGTCCCGGTAGGCACCGACCTTGGTGACGATGTGCAGCGAGTCGGGGTAGGGGTGCAGCGCCTCCCTGATGATCTGGTTGGTGACGTGCGGACCGTAGAAATCACTGGTGTCGATGTGGGTGATCCCCAGCTCCACCACTTCGCGGAGCACGGCCACAGCCGCGTCGCGATCGGCCGGGGGGCCGAACACGTGCGGGCCGGCCAACTGCATCGCGCCGTATCCCACACGGGTGACCGTCAGGCCCTCCGCCATGGTGAACGTCCCGCCTGTATCGGCCTGTGCCGTCATGCGCATTCCCCTCCTCCGTACGGACTCCACTCGGGCGAGCGCACCGGCCGCCTGCCGGCACGGCGCCGTCGCCCACCACCACACTGTGCCCGCTTCGAGCCGGGCCGGCCAGCGCCGAGGTGGCGCACGGGTCGACTGGGCAGCATGGGGTCGCGGGCGCCGGGGTCGGCACCGGCGATCACCGGGGCTCACCTCCTGTCCAGGTATCCCGGATTGGCGATCCGCAGTGCGTCGGCGACGGATCCGGCCAGCACCGCACCGGTCTCGAGGATCCGGTCGTCGAAGTCGCCGGCGCGGATGGACCCGGCCAGGGCGGCGTCGTCCTCGGCCCCGAGGTCCACCAGGCGGTGGCGATGCGCCGTCGTCGCGCCAGGCCCCAGCATGAGTTCGCGTGCCACCACGGCCAGGACGTTGGCCGCCACCCGGGCGTCGAACCGTGCCGCTCCCTCGGAAGCCGGCAGCACCTTGTCCCGCAGGTACCCCTCGACGGCATCCGACAGTTCGCGTGCCGTCGGGCGACCGAACGGAGCAGGTGGCACCCGTGGGGCCTCCGCGGGTAGGTGAGCATCCGTCGCCTCGGCGAGCGGGACTCCCAGCAGGCCGAGCAGGTCCCACTCACTCTCGCAGACCCGTCGTCCGATGGCGGCCAGCTCGACCGACCGGACCGCCCCGGACAGGTGGACCGAGGCCTGCAGGGCGCAGATCACCGCCCACTTGAGGGTGGCGAAGACCTGCCACCAACGCACCGCCTCCGGATCGATCGTCGCACCGCCCGCCGCGCCGTAGGCAGCCAGGAACTCGTCGAGTCGCCCGAACCCGCCGACGACGCCGCTCCCGCCGAACCGCCAGGCCGGGGCCGACAGCCACCCGACATCCTCGGCCGGGTCCCCGGCATGGGCGAGTTCCCAGTCGAGCACGCCCCGCAGTCCCCTGTGATCGACCAGGAGGTTCCCCATCCGATAGTCCCCGTGGACGACGGTCCGCCCTGTCGGGTGCGGACGATCGGCCTCCAACCACCGCCACGCGAGCTCGAGGACGGGACGCACCTCGCCGGTGCCGTCGAGGAACCCGAGGGGCCGCCGGAGCGGGTCGGCCGCGGGCAGACCCGGAACGCCGTCGACCGGTATTGCGTGGATCCGTGCCAACGCCCGGGCGACCTGGCCGGTCAGGCCTCGGCGGGCCACCGCGTAGGCATCGTCCCGCAGCAACCTGCGGGCGATCGCCTCGCCCTCCAGCCGCTCGACGACGAGCCAGCCCTCGTCCAGGCCGTCGGGTGCACCTGCGGCCACCACCCCGGGGACCGGGGCCCCGACCGCGGCCGCCGCACGCAGCAGCGCAGCCTCCAGGGCGACCCTCGCGCCGGGCGTGAGGCCGTCCCCGCGGCGCTGCTGGAGCACGAGCGCCCGGTGGGTCCCGTCGGGCTCGACCAGGTCGACGGCACTGGTCACGCGTGAGGCCCCACCGGACAGGCGCGTCACCGAGGCGACGGTGCCACCCAGTCCCCTGGCGAGCCGGTCGGCGACCCCGTCCGACGCACTCACTCCACGGCGACCCGGGGTCTCCCGAGCCCGTCCACCTGGTGGAGGTACTCGGCGATGCCGTGGCCGACCCGGGTCGTCCCGTCCGCACCGTGGTAGGTCCACTCGGTCAACCCCTCGTTGATGACCGTGCCGCCGGGTCCGCCGATATCGGCGACGCGGAGGACCCGTCCGGTCAGCCGGTGGGTCCGGTCGGCCTTGTCGGTCACGTCGAGGTGGACGACTCGGTGGGTGAGCCCGTCGTCGGCCACCTCCGTCGTCAACGCCCAGTCACGGACCGAGGTCACCCGTCCCGACCGGCTCACCCAGCCGCGATGGAGATCACCGGCGTCGGTGCCCAGCCGGATCCCACCGAAGTGGAGGTCGTCACCGACGTTGATCGAGAACCAGCGCCACATCGAGGGGCCGGCCCAGCGACGCGGCCCCCAGGACCGGTCGCGGTTGCCACGGGCACCGGTCCACGGGAACTCGGTCCCGTCGACCGTCAACGATCCCGACCAGCGGCCGGCCTGCTCGAAGTGTCCCTTGCCCGTCGTCGAGGCCGCGGCACCGGATTGGCTCGATCCACCTCCCCCACCGTCGCTCCCCACCGCCGGGGTGAGCGAGTCGAAGGTGACGTCGAGCCCGACGGCCACGCCCCGGCGCTCCCCGTCCGACGGATGGCACCGTCGCACCGTCGCCTCCACGTCGGCCACCACGCGCCATCTGCGCATCGGTTCGAGCATCTCGTACCGGGCGCCACCGACGTCGAGTGGCGCCTCGGCCATCTCGTGGCACTCGACGACGTGGTGGTACTCGGCCACGTCACCGCCGGGCAGCCAGACGGACAGACCGACGTCCATCGTCCCCTCGTTCGGCCGGACGCCGACCCGGGTGAACAGCCCGGAGTCCGTAGGGGGGTCGAAGGCGTTGAAGTAGTACGACTCGCTCCAGGCAGTGTCCGGCTCGACGCCGTGGGCGAAGTCGTGCCGGGGATCGAGGATCGGCATGGGTGCACTCTTGCCCGCTCCCGTCCACGATGCAACGGTCGGGTCACCGCCGGGTCAGGGGCCAGGCCGTCCGGCACGCCGGGCGCCGGGCGCCGGTCGGGCCTCCCCTGATCAGCCGGGCCTCTGGATGATCAGCGAGGCGCTGGAGGGCGAGTTGCCCCCGCGTCCGGCGTGATCGTGAGCGGGAACATCACCGTGGCCGGATTCCGCACGGTCAGGAGCGAACCAGTGACCGCGTTGACCAGGGCCTCTCCCACGATCTGGCTGCTTCCGGTCGCCCGTCCCACCACGGTGTGGGCCAGCGGTGGGTAGTGGGTCAGTTCGAGCTGTCCGGGCTCGTCCACCGAGACCTGGAACGTCACCTGGTAGGTGGCGGTGCTGTCCAGTGCGATCGTGGAGGAGTTGACCGAGAAGATGGAGGAACGCGCCGACCTGGGGCCGATCTCCGGGACCTGGACGTCGCCGCTGCCCGCCGGTCCGGTCGCGCCTGTCGGGTCGGTGGCGCCGGTGGCCCCCGGGGCTCCTCCCGGGCCGACGAGGGCTGCGGGGTGCCGTGGAGCAGTTCGGGTCGGAGACGGTGGCGGGCGGGGCCGCTGTGGACCCTGCGGGGCACTACCGGTCGACCGGGCAGTGGCGGCTGTGCGCCGAGGCGTGTCGACTCGCCCGGACGGACTGCGGTGTGGGCGTCGGCGGCGACGCGCCCGTCCGCGGCAGGGACCGCCTCTTCGTGCATGCGGACGTCTACCGGTGGCGCATGGCCAACGAGGAGTCCGTCTGCTCCTGCTACGTCGGTGCGCACGGGCGTGGGCTCGAGCTCACCGACGCACTCCTCGCGCTCCCCGACCTCCCACCGGCGATCGCCTCGAACGGGCGGGGGAACCGGTGCTTCTACGTGCCCGGGCCACCCGGATCCGTCTGACCGACGTCGGACGCGTGCCGCGCGCGGAGCCGACGTGGGGCGAGTGCAGGAGCGACGCCGGGGACGCGCCCCTCCGGCCGGTCGCCCTACGGTGGGTCCGTGCGCCTGACCCCGGTCCGCCTCGAAGCCGACCTCACCGACGACTCCGGCGGCCGGAGCGAGTCGACGGAGGTCGACGGCGCATCGGGAACGCTCGGGCTCGGACCGCTCGAGGTGGATCTGGACCTCTCGACGACCGGTGCGACCTGGACCGTGGCCAACCGGAGCGACCGGCCCGTCCGGGTCCGGTCGGTCACCCTCGTCCACCGGCTGGACCACGCCGACCGTCCGGTGCGCGTGTTCCGCAACGGCTACCAGTCGTGGTCGCCTACGACGACGGGCGTGCTGGGCGTGGACGCTGACCCCTCCGTGCGCGCCGACCTCGAATTCCTCCAGGCCGTGCACCATGCCGACCAGCGTCGCGCCCGGCCCGGCGAACTCCGGTCCGAGTGGGTCACGGTGCTTGCCCACGGGTCCGGGTCGGCACCGGTCCTGGTGGGCTTCGACGGCGGCGACCGCCACGATGGGACACTGCGACTCCGGATCGACGACGACGTGACCGAGGTGCGGGCCGAGGCGTTCCTGGGGGATGCCGTGCTCCCGGCCGGCGAGCGACGACGGCTGCACGCCGTCGAGGTCGACCGATCGGTCGGCGCCGACGGGAGCGATCTGCTCGAGCGTTGGGCCGGCCGGGCCGGGGCCCGGGCCGGGGCCCGGACCGGGGCGCCCTACCAGGTCGGCTGGTGCAGCTGGTACCAGTACTTCCACGACGTCACCGAGGCGGACATCCGCGCCAACCTCGCCCGGGCGGACGACTGGCCCTTCGACGTCTTCCAGGTGGACGACGGCTACCAGGCCGCCGTCGGTGACTGGCTGGTGACCAACGACCGGTTCCCGTCGGACCTCGCCGGGCTGGCGTCGTCCATCCGGACGGCCGGTCGCACCCCCGGACTGTGGCTCGCACCGTTCCTGGTGGCCCCGGACTCCGAGGTGGCACGCCGCCACCCAGACTGGATCGCCCGTCACCTGGTGGACGGGGCCGACGGGGGGCCACTGCGGACGTGGTGGAATCCGCCGTGGGGCGGAGGCGAGGACGGGTTCATGTACGGGCTCGACACCACCCATCCCGAGGTCGTCACCCACCTCGAGCACGTGGCGGCCGCCGTCGTGGACGCGGGCTTCCCCTACCTGAAGCTGGACTTCACCTTCTCCCCCTCGGTCGACGGTGGGTACGTCGACCCGGGACGCACACCGGCCGAGCGGGTCCGGGCCGGGTTCGCCGCCATCCGCCGGGGAGCGGGGGACGACGCCTTCCTGCTCGGTTGCGGGGTCCCACTGTCCAACGTCGTCGGACTGGTCGACGCCAACCGGATCGGACCCGACGTGGCGCCGACGTGGGCGCTCGACCCGGCCGACGAGATGGTCCCCGGCTACCTGGGCATCCAGCCGGCCACCGCCCACGCGTTCGCCAACACCCTGACCAGGGCGTTCATGCATCGCCGCCTGTGGCTCAACGACCCGGACTGCCTGATGCTCCGCACCACGGACACCGCCCTCGGCGAGGCTGCCGCCCGCACCTGGGCCCACACCGTCGGTCTGTCCGGTGGCATGGCACTCGTCTCGGACGACCTGTCCCTGCTCGACGCCGGCGCCCACCGGATGCTCGACGAGGTGGTTGCGCTCGGGCGCGCGGCCGACGGGGGTGCGGTCGCGGGCGACGGGCCCCGATGCGACGACCTCCTGGAGCCGACCCCTCCGGCGGCGTTGACGTCACGAGCGGGTCACCTCGAGGTCGACACATTCGCCGGCAGTTCCCGCGTCACCACCGGACCCCGACGTCCGGACCACGGTCCGGGCCGCGCCGACCGTCCGGACCGGCACCGGTAGGGTCGACGGGCATGGACCCCCGGGCGCGTATCGAAGAGGCCCGGGCGGTCGGACGGGCTGTCACCGACGGCGGCATCGAGCACGTCCGGTCCCAGGCCCTGGTCCAGGTGCGCCGGTCCCTCGGGATGACCCGCCAGCCCCCACCGCCGAGCACCGACGCGGCGCTGGCCTACATGGCCCCGGACTCGGTCGTGCGGCGGATCCACGGGGACCTGCCGTCGATGCTCATCGGTGGTCTGTCGGCCCTCCTGTTCCAGATGCTCCATCCCCTCGCCATGGCGGGCGTGGCCCAACACTCCCGGTACCGCAGCGATCCGCTGGGGCGACTCGAGCGGACGGCTTCGTTCCTCGGGACCACCACGTTCGGTACCCGCGACGAGGCCCGGGCGGCCGTCGATCGGGTCCGGCGCGTGCACACGCGGGTCACCGGGGTGGCGCGCGACGGCACCCCGTACTCGGCCGGTGACCCCGAGCTGCTCACCTGGGTCCACGCGGCCGAGGTCTCGAGCTTCCTTGCCGCCACCCGTGTCTACGCGCCGGTGCGGCCCACGGCCGAGGAGGAGGACGAGTACCTCGACCGGATGGCCGGGGTGGCGCGCGATCTCGGAGCGGTCACGGTCCCCCGTTCGACGGTCGAACTGGACGAGTACTTCGCCGAGATCCGTCCCCGTCTGTCCTTCACCCCGGAGGCACGGGACGCACGTAATTTCGTTCTGCGCGGCGTCGGGCGGTGGCCGCACGAACTCGCCACCTACGGCCTCCTGGTGAGTGCCGCCCAGGGGGTGCTGCCCACATGGGCCCGGCGCCAGCTCCGACTCCCCGCACTGCCGGCCGGTGACCGACTCGCGGTACGGCCGTCGGCGCGCCTCCTGGGCACCGCGTTCCGTTGGGTCGTGACGCCACCGGCGACGCCCGAGCCGGTCTGAGGCCGGCTGGCCGGCGGCACTCACTCACGACGCCCCGTCGGCCAGGAGCGAGGTCACCGGGTGGTGGGGACCGCCGACGGAGAGGACCTCGTCGAAGCCGTCGTGGAGGCACGCCATGAGCTTCTCGGGATCGGGTACCGCCGCGGTGTCCACGGTGCAGCCCACACAGCACGTCCCCCGGTAGGTGACGAGTGTCACGTTGACCGCCGTCCCGGTGGTCGGACCGAACGCGTAGTACCCGGTGACCGGGGCCCCGGCCAGGTAGATCGGAACCGGTGGGCCGGGCACGTCGGAGGCCACGAAGTCGACGTGTCTGAGCATCGACCCTACGACACCCGACGGCAGCAGGTTGAGGAGTCCGGCCATCGTGTCCGCGAAGGGGAGTGCCTCCTCGTCGCGCGCCGCTCGGCACTGCCACCTGGTCATCCGCATCCGGAGCCGGGCGTCCGTCTCGCCGACGGGGACGAGGAACCGCTCGAGGACGATCCGGTTACCACCCTCCGGATCGTCCTCGGTCCGCACCGAGATGGGCATGGTCACCCGCAACCATTCGACCGGCGACCGGTGCAACTCGTGGTACCGGCGGAGACCGCCGGTGACCGACGCGACGAACGCCTCGTTCACCGACGCTCCGACCACCGAACCCGCCCGCTTGAGTTCGGCCAGGTCGACCTCGAAGAGGTCGAGCCGGCGCCCCAGGCCCCGTGCGGTCATGGCCGGCGACAGCGTGTCGGACACCGGAGCGACGAACCGGCCCACCGACCGCACCGTCGCCAGCGCGTCGAACATCGAGCGGGCCGGGTGCCGGGCCAGGGCACGCGCCACGGGGACCAGTCCGGCGATCCCGAGCCGGGCCGCGTCGACGACGCGGTCGACGGAGTGGCCCAGTGCCCCGAGGGCGAGGCAGGCGGCGGTGGTCGGCACGGCTGCCATGGCCGGCGGAGGGACCTCGTCCAGCGGGGCCGGCTCGGGTGTCGGCTCGAAGACCAGCTCGGCGAGCCGCATCCCGCCGATCCCGTCGGTGAGCGAGTGGTGGACCTTCATGACCAGTGCCGCACGGTCCCCCTCGAGCCCCTCGATCAGGGTGAACGCCCAGACCGGACGCGACGGGTCGAAACCCGTCATCGCCTCGGTCCGTGCGAATTCGATCACCGTGGCCGGGGAGTACGGCGACGGTGCTTCGATCCGGCGGAGGTGCATGGACAGGTCGAACTCACAGTCGACCCACTGCGGGTTGGACAGGCCGGCCGGGGACGGCACCGGGTGCCGACGGAAGTGGGGGGCCAACCGGGTGGCCCGCTCGAGCCGGGCGGACAGCACGTCGGGATCCGGGCGGGAGCCGAGCCAGGCGACCGCGACGATGGTGGACCGCAGCCCGGGGTCGTGTCCAATGTTCCAGGCCAGTGCGTCCGAATCCCGCATGAACTGCCCGGCACGGTCGCCCATCGCCACCCTCCCGTCTCCCCTCCGGTGAACCTACGGCGACGAGGCGCGGGCTCCCAGGGCCGAAGGTCCCCATTCGTGCCGACCGGGACGACGACCCGCGACGTCGGCGATTCCGCCGCCAACGGGCCGCTGACCTGCGTCGGGATCCCGGCTGGACCAGTACGGGCCCGAGCCGTAAATTGGGAGGTCTTGTGTTGCGCTCCGGTTCGACCCCGTTGACGGGGCCAGACACCGCCGGGTCGACCCGTCGGATCCTCCGGGTCCTGTGCCTCCCCGTGCTCGTGGTCTTCGCCGCCCTCCCGACCGGGGCCGCGCTGGGTCCCGCCGGAGCCGACACCGTCTCCGGTCTCCAGTCCCAGGCGGCCACGGTCGCGCACGACCTGGTGCTCGAGCAGCTCCAGGTCGACGCCGCGCAGCAGCTGACCTCGGTCGCCGCCTCCCGGGTCGCCGCCGACCAGCAGGCCATCGCGCAACTCGACCAGGCACTGGCCACCGACCAGCAGTCCATCGCCCAGCACCTCCGGGTGGTCCAGGCCCAGGCCATCCGCTCCTACATCAACTCGGGAGCGGACGCGTCTGGCACCGACGCCGCGCTGTTCGAGGGCGGCACGTCCCAGGCGCAGGCGGCCAGTGAGTACACCGGGCTGGCCGTCGGGACGATCACCACCGACCTGGCCCAGTTGCACACGGTCGAGAACGCGCTCCAGGCGCAGCAGGCCCAACTGCGCGCCCGCCAGAGTCAGGACCGGGCCGACGAGGCCAGCCGATCCGCCGCGCTCGGCCAGGCATCGACCGCCACCGCCCAGCTCCGATCCGAACAGGCCAGTGTGACCGGGCAGCTGGCGACCGCCGTCGCCGCACAACAGGCGAACCAGGCGGCGGTCGCGGCGGCCGCTGTGGCGGCGGCCCGCAAGGTCGCTCCGGTGGCCCGGGCCACCGCGGCCACGGTCCCGGCGCCGACATCGGGTGGTGCCGCGGCCACAACCGTCCCGACCGTAGGACCAGGAGGGGCACCGGTGGGAGCACCGGCCCCGACGCACTCCGGCGACCCGTACCCGAACCTCCCGGACCCGGCGCTCAACTCCTTCCTGTCCTGCGTCGTCCAGGCGGAGTCCGGCGGGAACTACGCCGTCGTCTCCCCCGGCGGGCTCTACATGGGCGCGTTCCAGTTCAGCCAGCCCACGTGGGACACGGCGGCCCAGGCGGCCGGGCTGGGACTCCTGGTCGGTGTGCCGCCCAACCAGGCGTCGCGGGCGGAGCAGGACAGCGTCGCCGTGGCCCTCTTCGCGCTGGACGGGCAACAGCCCTGGTTGGGTGACCGCTGCAGCCAGGGCTGAACGAGCTGACCGCGGGCCGTCGTGCGGATGCCACCGGTGATGCTGCCCGTCAACGCAACACGCACCGGCCGGTGCCGACACACGCCGAGCACTCGCCGGCCGAGCCCGCCACGTGGGCCAGACAGTGCTCGACCCTACCGCCGACGATGTCGATGAGCAGGGGGTGGGGGCCGAGCGGGGCCGTGACCAGCCAGGCGACTCCCGGGTGGCGAGCCGCGGCCCCGGCGGCCAGCGCCGGGATGTCCCGGTCCCAGTGTGTGCCCGGTCCGAGGAAGTAGGGGGCGAGAACGACGGTGCCGGCGCCGGCTGTGACGCACCGGTCGAAGGCGGTGCCGACGGATGGCTCGGCCATCTCCATGTGGGCCGGTTCCACGATCGGGTAGGGCAGGCGTTCGGCCGACGAGCGGACGAACGCCTCCATCGTCTCGTTCGACTCGATCCTGCGGGAGCCGTGGTCGACCACGATCACCGCCAGGGGTCGCCCGGCGACCGCCCCCGCACCGGTGACGTTCCCTGTCCCCTCGTCGGTCGGCCTCCGCATGGGGCTCAAGACTACGACGGCACGGGTCGGGACCGGTCAGTCCGGCCCCGCACCTTCGAGGTGGAGGAGGGCCGTCTTGCGGGCGATCCCGCCGCCGTAACCGCCGAGCGAGCCGTCCCCCGCGATGACCCGATGGCACGGCACGATGACCGCGATCGGATTCCTCCCGTTGGCCGAGCCCACCGCCCGCGCCGCCTTCGGGCTGCCGACCCGACGTGCGAGCTCCCCGTAGCTGATGGTGGACCCGTAGGGGATGGCGGACAGCTGTGCCCAGACGGCCCGCTGGAACTCGGTTCCCTCGAGACGCACGGCCACGTCGAACGCGGTGCGGGCGCCGGCGAAGTACTCGTCGAGCTGGCGGCACACGTCGGCGAAGGTGGCGTCGTCCCGGCGGCTCCCGGACGGGAGGGCGGTGGCGTGGGTCTGGTCCTCCATGATCAACCGGGTGAGGTGGCCACCCCTGGCTACCAGGGTCAGGGGACCGATCGGGCTGGGATGGACGGTGAACCGGTCGATACCGTCCCCGTCCGCGACGGCCGGAGGGAAGGTGTACTCCGTGGGATCAGGCATGGCTGGGGTGCTCCTTCGCGTCGCACGGGCACTTCGGTCGGCTGTCTGTTCGTCGGACGGTGGGCCACCGGCGGCGGCCGGCGGAGGCCAGACGGAGACGGGGTGGCCCGCGGCGGCCCACAGGTGCTGGACGGCGTAGGCCCGCCACGGCCGCCACCGGCCGGATCGCGCCGTCAGCCCACGGGTGTGTGACGGGAGCCCGAGTCGCGCCGCCCCCCGGCGGACGCCGAGGTCCCCGACGGGGAACGCGTCGGGATCACCGAACGCCCGCATGGCCACCATCTCGACCGTCCAGGGTCCGATGCCGGGCAGTGCGCCCAGCACCCGTCGGGAGCGCTCCTGGTCGGCACCGGGCCCGAGATCGAGGCGGCCGGCGGCCAGTGCCGCGACCAGGGCGGCGAGGGTCCGGGTCCGCCCACCCGGGAGCGCCGGCGTCGCGCCGATCAGGTCGTCGGCCGACGGGAACAGGTGGGTGAGCCCGCCGCTCGGATTGGGCAGCGGCTCGCCCCACGTCGCCGCCAGGGCACCGGCCGCGGTCCGCGCCGCTGCGGCGGACACCTGCTGGCCGAGCACCGCCCGGACGGCGAGCTCGTCGCCGTCGACGGTGCGGGGGACGCGGCGTCCCGGCCCGGCTGCCACGCCCGGTGCGAGGCCCGGGTCGTCGGCCAGTACCCGGTCGACCGCCTCCGGATCGGCGTCGAGGTCGAGGAGCCGGCGGCACCGTGCGATCGCAGCCGTCAGATCGGCAAGGTCGGCCAGCTCCATCCGGCAGCCGATATGCGCCTGGGCCGGGGTCAGGGCCACCGACCCGGGACCGTGGGGGAGCCGGAGCGTCCGGCGGTAGGTGGTGCCGACCACTTCCTCGACACCGGGGACGGCCGTGGCGGCCAGGTGACCGAAGAGCGTGTCGGCGCACAGCGGTCGACGGAAGGGCAGCCGGAGTGCGATCGTGCCGGTCGGCACCCCTGCGGCCCCGTGCGAGGCGCCCCGCAGCGCCGACGGCGCCACCGCGAACACCGCCCTGACCGTGTCGTTGAACTGTCGGATGCTCGAGAACCCGGCGGCGAAGGCGACCTCGGTCATCGACAGGTCGGTCCGCTCGACCAGGACGCGGGCCGTTCGGGCCCGCTGGGCCCGCGCCAACGCCAGCGGACCGGCGCCCACCTCGGCCAGGAGGACCCGCTCGATTTGCCGCACGCTGTACCCGAGCAGCGTTGCGAGCCCCGGCACGCCCGACCGGTCGATCACCCCGTCGGCGATGAGTCGCATGGCGCGGCCGACCACGTCGGCGCGGACGTCCCACTCCGGGGAGCCCGGCGAGGCCTCTGGGCGGCACCGCTTGCACGCACGGAACCCGGCACGTTGGGCGGCGGCGGCCGTGGGGAGGAACCGCACGTGGTCCTGGCGCGGGGTACGGGCCGGACAGCTGGGTCGGCAGTAGATCCCGGTCGAGGGCACCGCGGTCACGAACCAGCCGTCGAACCGGGGGTCGCGTGCCCGTACCGCCCGGTAGCAGGTGTCGGGGTCCTCGTGCACTCGGCCAGTCTGCCGCAGCCGGATTCGCCGTACTAGCGGAAATTCGACATGGCAGTTCCGCCCACAGCACCTGCCCACCGCCCGGAACCCGCACCGCAGCGGAACCCGGAGACGGCAGCCGGCCCTACCGGCTCCACCTCGATGAACGGACGCCCGGGCGCACCCGACGGGACGGTACCCTCGCCGACCACCCCGACGGGCGGTCAGCGTTCGTCGGCCGCCCGCCAGCAGTACCAGGCCACGAGGCTCCGGTAGGGTCGGAAGGGCTCTCCGCGTGCCTCGAGTTCCCCGGGCGTCGGAACGTCGGGCATCCCCCACGCCCGGGCGAATCCGGCCCGGACGCCGTAGTCACCGAGGGGCCACACGTCGAGGCGACGCAGCGCGCCCATCAGGAACATCTGTGCGGTCCACGGGCCCACGCCCCGCACCACGGTCAGGTGGGCGACCACGTCGCCGTCCGCAAGGCGCCCGATCCGGTCGAGGGCGACCCGACCGGCGGCGACGTGGTCGGCCAGGTCGAGGATCGACGCCGACTTCGCTCGGCTCAGGCCACAGGCCCGCAGGACCGGCTCTGGTGTGACGAGCACCCGGGCCGCGCTCACGTCACCGTCGAGCGCCTGCACGAACCGACCGTGGATCGACGCCGCGGCCCGTCCCGCCAACTGCTGGTGGACGATGTTCCGGGCCAGGTCCCCGAAGCGCTGGTCCACGGGGACCCGGCGGCGGGCCGGCGGCGGGCCGTGCCGGGCGACGAGACCGGCCAGCACCGGGTCGGCGCGGGCCAGTTCGGCAACGGCGACGGACAGGGAGGGCGTCGTCACGGCCACGATGATGCCAGGCGGGTGCCGCGGTCGCGACCCCGGGCGTAGGCTCGGACCGGTGCATCGGCCGGACCACGGCACACGACCCACGGGAGGACGCATGGACGGCGACGTCGTATCGGTCGAACGGGTGATCCCCGCTGGGCCCGCTGGCATCTTCGCCGTGATCGCCGACGCCTCCCGCCACCCCGACATCGACGGCTCGG
>JAKAZC010000269.1 GCA_021826655.1 Actinomycetes bacterium
TCGTTGGCCACCTCGCCGATATCGTCGACCGCCCACCCGTAGGCGGCGAACCGCTCGGCCGGGTCGTCGTCCAGGGCCAGTTCGGTGGGTCCGTCGATGGTGATGTGGTTGTCGTCGTAGACGTAGACCAGGCGGCCGAGTCCGAGGTGTCCGGCCAGGGACGCGGCCTCGTGGGAGATGCCCTCCTCCAGGCACCCGTCGCCGGCCACCACGTACGTGTGGTGGTCGCACACCTCGGGGGAGAACCGGGCCCGCAGCCAGCGCTCGGCGATGCCCATGCCGACACCGTTGGCGAAACCCTGTCCCAGCGGTCCGGTGGTGACCTCCACCCCGGCGGTGTGGCGGCGCTCGGGATGGCCCGGGGTGGCGCTGCCCCATCGGCGGAAGGCACGGAGGTCGTCGAGGGTCAATCCGTACCCGGTGAGGTAAAGCATCGAGTACAGGAGGATGGAGGCGTGCCCGTTTGACAGCACGAACCGGTCCCGGTCGGGCCAGTCCGGGTCGGACGGGTCGTGGCGCAGGATCCGGGTGAACAGGACGTGCGCCAAGGGTGCAAGTGCCATCGCCGTCCCCGGGTGACCCGCCCCGGCGGCGCGGGGCGCGTCCATGGCCAGCCCGCGGACGACGTCGACGCCCCGTTGCTCGAGCCCGGCCGTCGGGGCGGGATCCAGTGGTGGCGGTGGGGGAGTGGGCATCGGATCAAACCCTACCGGTCGTGCGCGCCGACAGGGGACGTCCGACGGTGCGGTCGGCGCGACCGGAACAGGGCGAGCGAGGCGGCGAAGCTGTGCACGAAGTTCCCTCCCCCGACCGGACCGAACTCGCCTGCGGCGAACATCCCGCCGAGCGGCACCGGTCCGAGTGCCCGACCGACGACCGACGCGTCGTGGTCGGCCACGTCGAACAACCGGGTGCCCCGACCGTTGCAGGTGAAGAGCAGGGCTGCATCGGCGTCGTGCCCGATCAGGGCCGCCGCCAGATCCGCCCCGGCACTGCGGGCATCGCGGACGGCGAACTGCACCACGCTGCCGAGCGGCAGCCGTCCCTCCACGGCCAACGAACCCGAGGCCCGGTCCACCCCGACCAGCCGGCGGAACAGGAGGTCGGTCGGTCCGGGGTCCAGCACCCGGGTGTCGATGCACCGGCCCAGCAGGAGCCCGTTCCCCTCGATGCCGGTGATGTCGGCCCGCCCGAGGTGCTCGGCGATCTCGTCGACCATGCATGCCATGGCCGGCCGTCCGGCGATCTCCCGGACGAGGTTGCGCTCGACCCCGGTGACGGTCAGGAGCCGACCGAACGGTCGACAGCCCTGGGACACCACGGGGACCACCTCGGTGGCCGGGCCGAGGAGCACGGCAACCGCCCCGGCGGCGAGCGTCCGGCGGCCGAGGGCGAGCCGCGTGCCACCCGGGCCGGACGCCCCCGAGGCGTAGCCACCGACCACGGGGAGCCCGGGATGGACGGCGTCCAGGTGGGCGGCGAACTCGTCCATGGGGAACGTGAACGGGTCGGCCAGGACCAGCAGGGCCGACGGAGGGAAGCCGACCCGGTCGGGCAGGCCGTCGAACCGCCAGTCGTCGACCTCCCGGCGCGTCGCCGACAGCTCGAGCGGCACGAGCGGGCCCACCCGGCCGGCCCACACGCTGACGGCCGGGAGCTCCTCCACCTCGGACCCCTCGCCGACGACCGACTCGGCGGCGCACGCGAGCAGGCCGAGTGGGTGGAGCACGGTATCCACGGTGGTCACGACGTCCTCGAGCGCGCCGGCATGGGGTCGGGTGACGGTCACCACCACGAGATCGGGCCGCTCGCCGACCTGCTCGAGCACCGCGCCCAGCGCCTCGCCCAGCGCGTGGCTGGTCACCGGGTGCCGGGACAGCGCGCTGGCGAACTCCACCGGTGTCAGCGTTCCGGCGGGGCGAACCGGATGTCGAGCGAGCGGAGGTAGGTGTGGAGCCCCGCGTCCTGGACGGGGACCAGGTAGGCCGGCTCCCCCGACTCGTTGTGGTGGCTGTGCCAGAGCCCGGGCGGGGTCACGAAGGCGGCCGCACCCTCCCAGTCCACCCGCACCGGGTCGACGATCCGGCCGGTGCCGTCGATCTCGGTCCCGATGAGCGTGTAGCAGCCCGGAGCGCACCGGGTGATGAGGTCCAGGGCGGCGCTCTGGTGGCGGTGGGGCCGCTGGACGCGGTCGGCGGGGAGGACGCCGAGCATGGCCCACAACGTGTGGGTCGCGGTGAGGGTCCGGGGCTGGGCGGCGTTGCCCAGCAGGATGCTGACCCGGTTGCGCAGGGCGGACTCCGGAGCGCTCGCCACCTCGGCCAGCCGACGCCGCGAGGTGGCCGCGTCGTAGCGGGTCGGTGCGAACCGCGGCCCGCCGGGGACGGCTCCCAGGTAGGCGAGCAGGGGGGCGTCGGTCACCCGGTAGAGGAGCGCCCGTGCGGTGGGGGCGGCGGTGTGCTCGGTGGTGCAGCCGGCGGGCAACGTGACCACGTCCCCCGGGGCCCAGGGGACGGTCGCGGTCCGCGCCGACCCGTCGGGTGCGGTCCGCACGAACGTGCTCGTCCCGCCACCCTCGAGGCAGTAGTACAGCTCGCTGGTGGAGTCGGCACGCGTCGTGAGGGTGTCGCCCGGGTCGAGCACCACGAACTCGGCGAGCAGCGCCGGGCTCGTGGCCGGGTAGTCGACGCCGAGCCCCGAAGAGAGGTCGAGCGGGACGAGGCGACTCCCCGGGCCGTGGTGCAGGCTCGCGGGGAACCGCCCGAGGGGCACCGTGGGCATGACGCCCGACCCCACCGGATCGGCGGCCGCGGAGTACTCGTAGTAGCGGGCGTCGCCGGTCCAGTCCGCGGTGGCCTCGCCCACCAGGACGACCGGCCCCGCTGCGTCCTGCGCGTCGATGGCCATACGCCAGTATCGCCGGTCCGGGCTCGGATGCGGTCACGGGCCGCCGCCCCGGGCCTCCCGGCGGGTGCCGGGGCTATCGTCGCGGCGTGGCCGACCCGAGGATCCAGGTTCCCCCGAACTGCGAGCTCACCCTCGGTATGAACTGTGTGGACAAGTCCGAGCCCGGGCGCACGGTGTGGCGGATGCGGGCCGACGAACGGTTCGCCAATCCCGCGGGGATCGTCCAGGGCGGCTTCCTGGGAGCGATGGCCGACTCGGCCATGGGCTCGGCGGCGGTCACCCACGCCGCGGGTGCGGGGCGCCGGGTGATCGCCGCCAACGTCGAGATGAAGACGAGCTTCCTGGCGCCGGCCCGCGTCGGGACGGTGCTGCAGTGCACCGCCCGAGTCGTGTCGGGCGGCAGGAGGGTGGCCTTCGCCGAGTCCGAGGTGGTCGACGACGGGGGCCGGGTCGTGGCCCGGGCCAGTTCGACATACCTCTACACGGAGCGCACCTGAGCGGCCGGGGGGGCCGCGCTGGCTAGAGTTGTGCCGTCCGGGCGCCGGACCCGTCGACCAGGCGGTGCCGGAGGGTGCGCCCGGCGGTGGTGCCGGCAACCGTCGGACCGCGGTCGAGGATCCGAGGAGGAACGTGGCGCAACGCCGCAGTGACGGGAAGCGGGGGCTCGGAGGACTGCGTGATGAGGCGCAGGAGACCGTCCAGCTGATCGTCGCCTACGTCAAACAGGAGACGCTCGACCCGGTCAAGGGTCTCGGTCGCTACGTCCTGTTCGGGGTGATCGGCTCCATGGCCCTGTCCATCGGCCTGGCCGTGCTGGCGGTGGGCCTCCTGCGGCTGCTCCAGGGCGAGACCGGCGGCACGTTCACCGGCAATCTGTCGTGGATCCCCTACGTCATCTGCTCGGTCGTGGTCGTCGTCGTCGCGGTGGTGGCGGTGCGCGCTGTCAGTCGGGGCCGAGATCGACG
>JAKAZC010000270.1 GCA_021826655.1 Actinomycetes bacterium
GGTCCGGTCCCGGGCCGCCATCCGATCACACGGCCGGCGGTCGGTGGCCGTTGGTCCGGGGGCATTCGTGACCGGAAGGGTCGAGCGGAGAGCCGCACAACGGGCAGGGCGGCCTGCCGGACTCGACGAGTCGGGCGGCCTGGATGGTGAATGCGGCCGCCTGCTCACGGGTGATCGATACCCGGGCGATGGCACCCACCTCGCCTTCGGGCGCGAGCTCTTCGATGACCAGGATGACCCGGTCCTCGGCCTCGTCGAAGGAGACGCCGATGGTGCCGACCGCCCAGTCCGGCTCCGTCGGTTCCTCGAGTGCCTGCGCCTCGGGCAAGTGACCGGGTCGCTGCTGATCCCTGACGACACGGGCCAGCAGGTCACCCATGGCGGCCACCTGCTGCTTCTCGACCTTGAGGGTCAGAAGCGTGTGGCCCTGGCGGCACTGGATCAGGAAGAGCCGGTTGCCGACGGGGCCGACCGTCCCCACCCACAGGCGTTCGGCGGACAGGTCGAAGGCGTCCGTCATGCAGCGTGTCCCTTCGTGGCTCCACCGGTCACC
The DNA here is from genome assembly GCA_021826655.1 of Actinomycetes bacterium. Next base: position 554 of record JAKAZC010000270.1, read on the forward strand.
GGAGATGTGGTCGCGGACCGATCCGCGTGGCGGACCGTACGGGTCATGCGATCGCCAGGGCGGCGAGGGAGTCGGTCGAGTTGACGGTGAGCACCATAGGGCCGCTGCCGGTGTACGCCAGCGCCGAGACCGAGCACGGCGCGACCGTGAGCCGTTGGAACAGGTCGAGCGGCGTCCCGGCGGCCTGGGCCACCACCGCCTTGATCGGGTCGGCGTGGGATACGGCGACGATCGTCTCGCCACGATGGCGCTCCACCAGACGGGCGAGGGCCGACATCATCCGAACCTGCATCTCGAGGAACGACTCACCGGACGGAAATCGGAAGCCGCTCGGGTTGCATTGGACTGTCGTCCACTCGGGCTTCTTGGCCAGGTCCGAGAGCCTGCCACCGGTCCACTCTCCGAAGTCGCATTCGAGTAGGCCTCGCTCGGACCGGACGCGCACGCCGAGCCGTTTGGCGATGGGTCGTGCCGTCTCCACGGTCCGCTCGAGCGGCGACGCGTAGACGGCAACCGGTGCCCGTCCCCCCGCGTCGTTCGACCCTCCGGACCCCCCGGCGATCACCCCGATGCGCTCGGCGACCGCTGCGGCCTGGGCCCGACCTTCGTCCGAGAGGTGGAGGCCCCGGGCACGCCCGGGCAGAACCTGTCCGGTGGTCGGGGTCCGGCCGTGCCGGACCAGTAGGACCACCGTCGGTCGCTCAGGGGGTTTGGGTCGGCTGGCCACGCCCGCTCACCGTACTCGGTTCGCACACGGGCCCGACCGCTCCGAACCCACCTGCCGGGTGCCCGATCATCCAATCGGGGTCGGGTAGCGCCGATCCCCGATCGCGGTCGGAGTGGGAGAGTCGGGACGGCCACCAATTCCATCGGCCGAGCTGCACGGCCACCGACGGGACGAGCAGGGTGCGGACGACGAAGGTGTCGAGGAGGATGCCGGCCGCGAGCCCGACCCCGATCTCCACGACCTGGGTGTCGCCCGTGGCCGTGAGCACGCCGAAGGTCCCGGCGAGGATCACCCCGGCAGAGGTGACCGTCGTCCCCGTCGCCCCGACCGCGGTGCGCACCGCGACACGGATGGGTGCATGGTGGGCCTCCTCGCGGATCCTGGTCATGACCAGGATGTTGTAGTCCTGTCCCAGCGCCATGATGAACAGGAACATGAAGAACGGGAGTACGAAATTGATCCCGTCCTGGCCGCCGATGAGCTCGAACACGAGGACGGCGAACCCCAGGGACGCCAGATAGGAGAGCCCCACGCTAGCGACCAGGTAGAGCGGAGCGACCAGGCTGCGCAGCACGACGGCGAGCAGGAGGGCGAGGACGATCAGCACGATCGGGATGATCCGGACCAGATCGTCGGTTGAGAGCGTGCCCACGTCGGCGGCCACCGCCGCGTATCCGTCCACGCCGGATTCCGTGGCGCCGATCGAACGGGCCACACCAGCCACGGCGGCCCGCACGTCGGGGACGGCCGATGCGGCCGCCGTGCTGGTCGATGGCCCTGCCTCGAGGGCCGTCTGGAACAGGAGCGTCCTCCCGTCGGAGCTGATGAACTGTCCGGACGACCGGTAGGCGTCGTACGTGGCCGGGGTCCCGGTGAACGAGGCGGGCGGGACGGCCGGCAGGGAGCCCACCGGCCCGCTGCCGGCCAGCTCGGCGTGGGCGGCGGCGAGCTGGTCGGGCGTGACCGGGTGCCCGTTGGAGTTGAGTGCGCCGGTGACCGAGGAGAAGCGCCCGGTTGCGTGAAGCCCACGGTCGGCCGTCGCCAGGACCGACGGCTCGCTCCAAACCGACTCCGGTAAACGGAAGAGGACGTTGGTCGGATCCGACTCGGCCGCCGGGAAATGGGCCGTCAGCAGGGCCTGACCCCGCGCGGAGTCCGAACTCGCCGAAACGGCCTGGTTGTTGAACCCGGTCGGCGCGTAGGCGAGCAGGGAGAGCGACAAGCCGACGAGGAGCCCGATCCCGACGACCAGGGTGAGGCCCGGTCGACCGACCACCTTCGTGGCCACCCGGCTCCAGAACCCACGGGTCGCCGGACCCGGCCGGGGCACCCTGGGCCAGAACACCGCCTTGCCGAGGATGGCGAGGAGCGCCGGAAGGAGGGTGAGATTGGCCAGCAGGGCCATGGCGATCCCGATGGCGAGCGCCGGGCCGAAGCCCTGGTAGAGCCCGAACGTGGCGATGACCACGGTCGACAGTGCGGCCATCACCGTGAGTCCTGAGAAGGCGATGGACTCGCCGACCTTCTGCAGGGAGAAGGCGACGGCATCGTGCGGCGCGAGTCCCCGTCGGATCTCCTCGCGCACCCGAAAGATGAGGAAGAGTCCGTAGTCGGTCCCGGCACCGAGCAGCACGACGACCAGCAGGACCGGCGTGAGGTCGGACACCTGGACGCCGAGATGGCTGGACGCGGCGATGACCGGCTCGACGGCGATGAGCGCGATGCCCGAGGGGACGAGTGCGACGAAGGGGGCGAGGAGAGCCCGGAACGTGAAGAGGAGGAGGAGGATGATGAAGACGACCGAGAGCAGTTCGGTCAGCGTCTGGGTCTTGGACTGTTGCGCCTTCTGGTCGACGGCCTGGGCGGCCGTGCCGGTGACGTGGAGGGCGAGGCCGGAGGGCGCATCGGCCGCGGCGACCGCCTTGCGTATCCCAACCACGGTGCGTTCGGTCCTCGGGTCGGTCGACGACGCCGGGACGCTGAGTTCGATGACGGCCTGGCGGGCCCGCCGGTCGGTCGACGCACCCCGGTCCACCACCGCGGTGACGAACGGAACGGCGACGATGGCGTTGAGCGCGCGCCCGATCGCTGCGTTGTCGGCCGCCGTGAGCGGGCCGCGGGTCGATCCGGCCACGAGGAGGGCCTGCGAGGTGCTCGCCGGCTGGAAGGGAGCAGCGAGTGCCGCGGCGCGCACGCTCGGCTGGTTGGCCGGGAGGAACTGCGAGGTACTGCTCTTCTCGACGCTCGAGATCGACGGTAGGCCCGTCACCAGCGCAACAGTCACCACGCCCCAGGCGACGACGATCAGCCAGCGGGACCGGACGGTGAACCGACCGAGGGCTGCGAAGAAGTGGCGATCGTCCAGCAAGGGCCCACCCTACGTCCGGAAAGTGAGAGCGGTAGGGGGGTAATTGGACCTATTCGCGCCGCCGCGGGGAACCCTAGTGGATGCTCGCGATAATAACACTGATGTGATTCCATGGAGGCATGCGACTTCCTCCACTGAAGCTCCGACGAGGTGACCGGGCCCAACTCGAGGCCAGGCTCAGGTCGAACACCATTGAGGC
>JAKAZC010000271.1 GCA_021826655.1 Actinomycetes bacterium
CGTCACCAATTGGTACAAGAACGAGCGCGGGCGGGTCACGCAGAACTGGCCCTTGTCGACGCTCGAGTACTGGCAGCGGACCCGGGGTCCCGAGCCCGGCCACTACGACCTGCTGTAGAGGGATCCCGTCCGGCCCCGGGGCCCGACCATTCGCCCCGTCGTGCCGGAACCCGACCAATGGCCGTCGTGCCGACCGGTGCCGGCGTCAGGGGACGTTATAGGGAATGCGCTTCCCGCAGACGGCCTTCCCCGAGTACGGGACGAAGTGGTCGCCCCGGAGCTGCTCGAAGTAGGCGCAGCTGGTCTTGGGGATCATGGCCACCGTACCGAAGTGCTGGAAGGAGACCGACGAGGGCAGGATGCCCCCGGCGTTGTAGCTCCCGAGCTTGCGCAGGTGGGAGATGAAAGAGGCGCTCGTCGGGTTCTTCCCGGCCAGCTGGAGCCCTTTGATGGCGAGGTCGGCCGAGATGTAGGACCCGAAGAGCCCGAAGTCGGGGATGCCCCCCCCGTAGGACGGGTCGTACTTCTTCAGGGTGGCCAGCATGGCCTTGGCCGCCAGGCCCGGAGGCGAGAAGTTCACCGCGGACTGCGCGTAGCTGCCTTCGAAGGCGGCCCGGGTGGCTGCCGTGCTGAGGATGTTCTCGTCGTAGCCCGTGAAGTAGACCTGCTTGGCGGCGATCCCGCCCTGCTTGACGGCGCCCGAGAGGGCCAGGTCGGAGTTGTCGACGAACGACCCGGTGACCCCGTTGCACCCGGCGGACTTGATCTGCAGCACGTCGGCGGTGAAGTCGGATCCTCCGAAGGGGACGGACTGGTTGAGGTAGCACTGCTTGATCCCGTACTTGGCCGCCGACGTCATGGCCGCGTAGATGGAGTCCTTGGAGGACGGCGAGATCCCGTACCCGAGCCCGGCGTACTTGGTGACGCCGATGGCGTGCAGGAACTTCCCCAGCCCGTCGGACGTGTAGTAGACGCCGTTGAACGGCGTGCTGACGGCCGCCCACGAGAACATGTTGGAGTACGGCTGCTGGCCCCACTCCGGGCCGTCGAAGGCGCTGCCCACCACCGGGATGCCCTGCTGCTGCAGGTAGCGCGCCGAACCGAACCCCAGAGCGGAGTACTGGATCACGACCATCGCCTTCTTGTTCGAGACGAGGTCCTCGGCCGCGGTCTGGTTCGAGGACACGCCGGAGTGGAGCTCCTCGACGACCAGCTTGAGGGGGTGGCCGTTCACCCCGCCGTGGGCGTTCTGCAGGTCGATGCGCGCCTGGGCGCCACCCGGGCCGTCGGAGAAGTTGGAGGAGGCGACGCCGGTCTCCGAGGTGATGTACCCGATCACGATGGGGCTCTTGCCGGCGGCGGCCCCGGCCGGCGGTCCCCCCAGCACCGTCAGGCAGGTGGCGGCGGCCGTGCACGCCGCCCCGAACAGGGCGCCGGAGCGCCGACGAGCGAGTCTCATGGTTTCCCCCCTGGGCGCCCGATGTGGCCTCTGGTGCCCGAGGTGGAGCGTACATCGGACTCGCCGGATCGGCGCCGATCCGGACCGCCCTCGGGCACCGCCGCCGGCATGTCCAGGCACAACCCCGGTTGACGCCGAATGGGCGTGCAGCCTCGGGCCGCCCAATGGTAGACACGCTCGAGGGACGGTTCGGTACGACGCGAGGAGATGAGGTCCGTGGCAGACGTGGAACGGGAGCGCCGGGGGGCCGTGCAGATCCTTCGCATCAACCGGCCCGAGGCGCGCAATTCGCTGAACGCGGCGGTGCTCACCGGGATCGGCCTCGGGGTCCAGGAGGCCGACGCCGACCCGGATGTCCGGGCAGTGGTCATCACGGCCACCGGCGACCGGGCCTTCTGCGCCGGCATGGACCTGCGGGGGTTCGCCAGCGGCACCGGGGGGGCACAGAGCGACGAGGACCGAGCCGGTGCCGCCGCCTACACCCGCTTCATCCGGCAGGGCTCCACCAAGCCCGTCGTCGCGGCGGCGAACGGCACGGCGGTGGCCGGCGGCTTCGAGCTCCTGCTGGCCTGCGACATGGCGGTGGCGGCGTCGGGCGCCAAGTTCGGTGTGCCCGAGGTGAAGCGGGCGCTCTTCCCGGCGGGCGGGGGTATCTTCCTGAGCCGCCGCATCCCCATGGCCATCGCCCTCGAGCTCACCTTGACCGGTGACACCATGGACGCCGAACGCGCCTTCGCTCTGGGTCTCGTGAACCGGGTCGTCCCGCAGGACCAGGTGCTCGACGAGGCCGTGACCCTGGCCGAGCGGATCACGGCCAACGGCCCGCTGGCCGTGCAGGCCACCAAGCAGCTGGTGCGGGCGGCGTCGGCGCAGCCTCCAGCCGAGGTCTGGGCCCTCCAGGAGCAGCTCCAGCCCGTCGTGTTCGGTAGCGAGGATGCCAAGGAGGGCGCGACGGCCTTCATCGAGAAGCGCGACCCGGTGTGGCGGGGCCGCTGACGGGAGCTGTCGCCGAGCGCCGACTCGCTCGGCGGGCACGTCCGCCGGCCGAGGAGTAGCCTGGACGCGGAGGGCCGGCCTGGGGAGCGGGCCCGATTGGGGGAACCGCCATGAAGCGCTTGACCAAGTCGTTCTCGGTCTTCGACTGCGACGCCCACATCAACGACCCGACCCGGATCTGGGACTACGTCCCGGAGTCGAAGAAGGAGCTGGTGCGCAACACGTACTGGCGGGGCGACGCCGAAGCGTGGCTGAACGGGACGCAGGGGGTGATGGGCGGTGGAAACGGGCACTTCCCGGGCTACAACCCGATCTGCATCGCCGGCCCGCAGATGAACAAGAAGATCATGCGCCGGCTCAACACCCTGTCGCTCACCGACGAGCAGAAGGCGTACCTGCACCACGACGGGGCCATCGACCCGCACGCGCGGATCAAGGAGATGGACCTGATGGGGATCGACCAGGTTCTGGTGATCCCGACGATGGTGATCATGCACCTGCCCTTCGCCCGCGACCCCGAGGGGGTGGAGGTGTTCTGCCAGGCCTACAACGACTTCCTCGTCGACTGGTGCGGTGAGGAGCGGGGCCGCCTGTTCGGCGCGGCCCTCCTGCCGGTGCAGGACCCGGTGCGCACGGCCCGCGAGATCCACCGGGCCGCCGGCCTCGGGCACCCGGTGGGGCTGATCCGTCCCATCGACGCCAACGCCCTGTACCCCAACGACGACGCGCCGACCATGATGGCGTCGGGCGGGCCCTACGACCCGGTGTTCCGGGCCTTCGAGGAGACCGGGATGGTGCTGGGCATGCACACCTTCCCCGCCCCGTCCTACCCGCACCCCCTGGGCGTCGAGTACCTGGCATCACCCGGGGAGCTCTTCAGCCGGGCCGGCACGGACTCCCAGACCTTCTCGTTCATCCACGAGATGCAGGTGTGGCTGGCCCAGGTCCTCTTGACCGGCTTCCTGGACCGCTATCCGAAGCTGCGCATGGCGGTGTTCGAGTCCAACGCCGAGTGGCTCCCGTACGCCCTCGAGACCTGCGATCGGCTGTACAAGCTGTACGCCAACGAGCGTCCGACGAAGGGGGACCGCCTGCCTTCCGAGGCCTTCGCCGAGCAGTGCGTGATCAGCTTCGAGTCCGACGAGATCGGGGTGTTCCGCCAGTGGCGGGACTACGAGAACGTCGGGATCTGGGCCTCCGACGCCTACCACCACGACGGCGCCGACTCGTGGTCGGCCATGCGGAACATGACCGAGGCCGGTGTCCCCGCCGAGGTCCAGGAGAAGCTGCTGGGGGGGAACGCCCGCAAGATCTACGGCATCGAGCCCAAGCTGTTCGTGACCGAGGAGCCGCCCCCCATCGACCGCCCCGACTGGTTCCCCCAGGGC
>JAKAZC010000013.1 GCA_021826655.1 Actinomycetes bacterium
GGCGCCGCCGGGACCCGGCGGGCGCCCCGGGCGGCCGGGACGCGGCCCGGTCGATGAACCCGCCGACGGGGGCGCGCGGGTACCATGCGCTGTGGCCCCGGTACGACCATCCGAGCCCCTGGGGGCCGTCGGACTGATCCTGCCCACCTTCGTCCAGGACACCGTCCCGACGTGGGCGGGCACCCACTCCGGCGACCACGGTGGGGCCGACCCACTGGTCGAGCTGGCCGAGCTGTGCCGACGTGCCGAGGCTGCGGGGGCCGACGCGCTGTGGGCCTGCGACCACCTCTTCTGGCACGGCCCCTGCCTCGAGTGCCTGGTGGTCCTGACCGTGGCGGCCACGGCGACCGAGCGCGCCGCCCTGGGCTCCTGCGTCGTCCAGCTGCCGCTGCGCCGGGCCGTGGGCGTGGCCAAGCAGGCCGCCACCCTGCAGGTGCTCAGCCGGGGCCGCATGATCCTGGGGGTCGGCGTCGGCAGCCATCCGGGCGAATACGAGCAGGTCGGCGCCGCCTACCACCGCCGCGGCCACGACCTCGACACCGGCATCGGCGAGCTCCACCGGGCCTGGGGCTCCGGGGCGGGGGTCGACCGCGGCGACACCTCGTCGACCGACGCCACCGAGCGCTACCGCCAGCTGCCGGCCCCGTCCCCGGTGCCCGTCTGGGTCGGAGGCTCCTCGGAGGCGGCCCTGCGGCGGGCGGCGCGCCTGGCCGACGGGTGGATGCCCCTCTTCCTGTCGGTGGACCAGTACGGCGACGCCGTGGAGCGGCTGCGCAAGGAGGCCGACGGCGCCGGCCGCCCGGCCGGCGCCGTCACGCCGGCCATGGTGCTGTTCGTGTCGGTGGACGACGACCGGGACCGGGGCACGGCCCGGGGCACGGCCTGGATGGGCTCGCTCTACGGCCTGCCCCCCAAGGCGTTCGAGCGCCACCTGGTGGCCGGCGGGCCCGACGAGGTGGCGGCCCGGCTGGCCGAGTACCGGTCGGCGGGAGCCGAGCACCTGGCCGTCTACGTCACCGACGACCGGCCGATCGACCAGTTCGAGCGCCTGGTGGCGGCGCTGCCCGCCGCCGGGATTCCGGCCCGGACCGCACCCGCCGCAGCACCGGCCTGAGCAGAACCGAGGACCCGTGGACCGCACCGCACACATCGTTGGCACCGCCACCACCCCCATGCAGCGGCGCGACCTGACCATCGAGGCCATGGCCCACCAGGTGGTCGACCGCGCCCTGGCCGACGCCGGCATGACCCCCGACGAGGTCGACCTGGTCATCTTCGGCAACGCCACCGCCGGCCGCCTCCTCGACCAGGCCTGCATCCGGGGCCAGAGCTTCCTGCTCGACGCCGGGCTCCGCAACGCCGGGATCGTCAACGTGGACAACTCGTGCGCCGGAGGGGCCTCGGCACTGCACCTCGCCACCCTGTCGACGCTGGGGGGGGCCGGCACGGTCCTGGCCGTCGGGGTCGAGAAGATGTGGACCGGCGACCGCGGGGAGACCCTCGCCGGCATCGAGGACGGCGTGCCCGGCGACGACCGCGACTTCATGCACGCCAATTGGGAGAACCCGTCGGGCTCGGTACTGATGGCGCTCAACGCCAGGTGGACCGTCGAGCACATGACGACCTGGGGCACCACCCTCGAGCAGATCGGCGCGGCGGCCGTCAAGGCCCGGAGGCACGGCGCCCTCAACCCCCACGCCCAGTTCCAGACCGAGGTGACCCTGGAGGAGGTGCTCACGTCCTCCCCCATCGTGCCCCCGCTCACCCGTCTGATGTGCTCGTCGTTCACCGACGGCGCGGCCGCCGCCGTGCTCACGCTCGAGGCCCGGCGGGGGGCGCCCCGGATCCTGTCCAGCACGGCCCGGTCCGGCAACGGGGAGATCGACTACCACGAGCGCCTGGCCGAGACGGCGTCGGCCGCGTGGGACGCCTCGGGAGTCGATCCCGCCGACGTCGACGTGGTCGAGCTGCACGACGCCACCAGCGCCGAGGAGATCTGCGCCCTGGAGTCGCTCGGCTTCTACAAGCCCGGGGACGCCGGGCCGGCCACGGCGGCCGGGGACACCACGCTCGGCGGCGCCGGCGTGACCGTCAACACCAGCGGCGGGCTGGTCAGCCGGGGCCACCCGCTCGGTGCCACGGGGATCGCCCAGGTCGTCGAGTTGGTCGCCCAGCTGCGCGACGAGGCCGGGCCGCGCCAGGTACCGGGGGCCCGATTGGCGGTGGCCGCCAACACGGGTGGCATGATCGGGTCCCATGCAGGCACCACCGACGCGGCGTTCATCGGCATCCACGTCCTCGAGGCGGGCTGAGCGGTGATCGGACGCGGTGGCATCATCACCGGCTACGGCATCGCCGTGCCCGACAAGGTCGTCACCAACGACGACCTGTCCGTCACCCTGGACACCAGTGACGCCTGGATCCGCGAGCGCACCGGGATCCGCGAGCGCCGGATCGGCGGGACCACGTCCCAGCTGGCCATCGACGCCGGTCTGGCCGCCCTGGAGAACGCAGGGCGGCGACCCGACGAGATCGACGCCGTCATCCTGGCCACGACCACGCCGGACCAGATCGTGCCGGGCACGTCGGCCACCGTGCAGGACGGCATCGGCATCGTCGGTGGCGCCTTCGACGTGAACGCGGCCTGCTCGGGTTTCGTCTACGCCCTCACCGTGGCCCACGGGATGCTGGCCATCGGGTCCGAGCGGCTGCTGGTCGTCGGGTCCGAGACCCTCTCGAAGATCACCGACTGGGACGACCGCTCGGTCTCGATCCTGGTGGGTGACGGCGCCGGCGCGGTCGTGCTCGAGGCGGTCGACGGCCCCGGGCAGCTCCTGAGCTACAAGCTGGGCGCGGACGGGTCCCTGCGGCACCTGCTGAAGTGCGACCACGGCGGCTACCTCTACATGAACGGCAAGGAGATCTTCCGCAAGGCGGTGTCGGTGGTGGTCGAGTCCGCCCTGGCCTCCATCGCCGAGGCAGGCCTCACCCCGGATCAGATCGACGTGGTCGTCCCCCATCAGGCCAACCTCCGGATCATCAGCGCCGCCTGCCAGCGCCTGGGGATCCCCGAGGAGAAGGCCGTCGTGGTCATCGACCGCTACGGCAACACCTCGTCGGCCTCGATTCCGCTGGCCCTCGCCGACGCGCTCGACACCGGTCGGATCGAGGCCGGCCACCACGTCCTCCTGACCGGGTTCGGCGGCGGCATGACCTGGGCGAGCGCCGTGCTCAAGTGGGGCGGCTGACCCTCCCCGTGCCCACGGATGCCCGAGATCGCTGACGCCCCGTCCCTCGTCGTGCTCGCCGCGGGCATGGCCCGGCGCTACGGCGGTTGCAAGCCGTTGGCCCCGATCGGGCCCCACGGCGAGCCCGTACTCGATCTGCTGGTGGGCGACGCCGTCCGGGCCGGCTTCGGCCGGATCGTATTGGTCCTGCACCCCGAGTCGGGGCCGTCCATCCGCTACCACGTCGACCAGTGCTGGCCGGCGGCGATCGACGTGGAATTCGTCGAACAGCGGCTGCCGCTCGGGACGGTCCACGCGGTGCTGGCCGCGGAGCCGGTCCTCGGCCCGGGCACGGCGTTCGGCGTGTCCAACGCCGACGACGTCTACGGCCAGGAGTCGATGGGCCTCCTGGCCGACCAGCTCCGGTCGGCCACGCCCGAGCACGCCCTGGTGGGATTCGCGCTCCGGGCCACGGTGGCCACGGCCGACCCGGTGACCCGGGGGATCTGCACCGTCGGTCCCGACGGGCTCCTCGTCGCCCTCGACGAACGCCGCCAGGTGCACCCCGCGGGTGACTCCGGCGAGTTCGCGTCCGACGACGGACTCCGACCGGAGCGGCTCGCCGGTGACCTGCTCACCTCGGTCAACCTGTGGGGGTTCCGGGCCGGCATCTGGGACGTGTTCCACGGGGCCATGGACGCGTCCGGGCTCGACGTGGCGGCGTTGGTGGCCCGCGTGGCGGCAGGTGCCGAGGTGCCGAGGTCCGAGGTCCTCCTGCCCGAGGTGGTCTCGGCCATGGTGGCCGGGGGCGACGGTCTGCCCGTCCGGGTGCTCCCGACCGACGGGGAGCTGGTCGGGGTGACCCACGCCGCCGACCTTCCCGTGGTCAGCGCCGGGCTCGCCCGCCAGATGGCGTTCGGCCTCCGTCCGGCCGCGCTGTGGGCCGGGATTGCCTGAGCGGTGCCCTCGCGGGACACCGGGGCGCGGATGACCACCATGGGCGCGGGAGCGCGCGGGCTGTGGCGGCGGGCCGGCACGCCCCAAGGACTCCGGATCATCAGGTACACCGCCGTGTCCGCCATCTCGGCGCTCACCTCGCTGGTGGTGCTGACCGTCGTCTACGGGGTCCTCCAACTGTGGGCGCCGGTGCCCAGCACCCTGTTCGCCAACGTCGTCGCCGGTGTCCCGTCGTACGTCCTCAACCGACGGTGGGTGTGGGGGAAATCGGGTCGATCCCACTGGTGGCGCGAGGTCCTGCCGTTCTGGGTCATGTCGCTGACGGGTATCGGATTCGCCCTGGTGACGGCCGCCGCGGCCAGGAATTTCGCCGATGTCCACCACCTGCACCACCTGGCCCGAACGGTCCTGGTGGTCGGGGCCAACATCGCGGCCTTCGGGATCCTGTGGGTCCTCAAGTACCTGGTGCTCAACCGCCTGTTCGCCCAGATCGCCACCTTCGAGCTCCACGACGAGGAGTCGACGCCGGCCGAACCGTGAACCGCAGGTGGACGACCGCCGCTGGGCACCCGGCCCGGCACCTAGGATATGGTCGGCGATCGACCCACTGGGGCCGACGACCGGTGCGGAGGGTTGACGACCTGATGGCGAAGACGAACAAGCGGATCGGCGTGCTCGTGGTGGCGTACAACGCGGCAGCCACGCTGGCCAAGACACTCGACCGGATCCCCGACGAGGTGCGCGGGGAGATCGAGGAGGTGATCGTCAGCGACGACCACAGCCAGGACTCGACCTATCTGGTGGGCCTGGGCTACCAACAGGTGTCGGAACTGCCGATCACCCTCATCCGTCAACCACAGAACCTGGGCTACGGCGGCAACCAGAAGGCCGGCTACAACCTGGCCATCGAACACGGTCTCGACATCGTCGTCATGCTCCACGGAGACGGCCAGTACGCCCCCGAGTCCCTGCCCGACCTGCTCGAGCCGCTGGTCAACGGTGAGGCGGACGCGGTCTTCGGCTCACGCATCATGGTCAAGGGTGCGGCCCGCCGTGGCGGCATGCCGCTCTACAAGTACGTCGGGAACCGGATCCTGTCGACGTTCGAGAACGCCGCCCTCGGCACCGAGCTCACCGAATTCCACTCGGGTTACCGGGCCTATTCGGTGGACGCACTCCGGAAGATCCCCTTCGAGCAGAACTCCGACGGCTTCAACTTCGACACCCAGATCATCATCCAGCTCCACGACGCCGGCATGCGGATCGCCGAGGTGCCCATCCCCACCTACTACGGGGACGAGATCTGCTACGTCGACGGCGTGGGCTACGCCGCCGACGTGACCAAGGACGTCATCGCCTACCGGCTCCACAAGGCGGGATTCGGCGACGGCAGCCGGATCAGCCTCACCGAGGAGTACCAGCTCAAGCCGTCCGAGGACAGTTCGCACGGTCGGATCTCCACCATGATGGCCGCCCGGGCACCGGCCAAGGTCCTAGACCTCGGCTGTTCGAGCGGTCAGCTCGCCGAACGCCTCCAAGCGATGGGTCACCACGTGGTGGGCGTGGACATGCACGAGTTCCCGGCGGCGGCCGAGCGCATGAGCGCGTTCCACAAGGCCGACCTGTCCCAGGGGATCCCGCCGGAGGTGGGCACCGGATTCGACCTGGTCCTGATGGCCGACGTCCTGGAGCACCTCGGCACGCCCGGCACGCTCCTCGAACAGTGCAAGGACACGCTCGGACCCGAGGGATCCGTGATCCTCTGTGTGCCCAACATCGGCCACTGGTATCCGCGGTCCCGGGCCACCCTCGGGATGTTCGACTACGACCAGCGGGGCATCCTGGACGCCACCCACCTCCGGTTCTTCACCCGGCGCAGCATCCGCAGGCTGGTCGAGCGGAGCGGGTTCACCGTACGCCGGATGGAGCCTGTCGGACTCCCCCTCGACGCCCTCGGCCTGGAGGGAACCACGGGCCGGACCATCCGCCTCCTCGACCACGTGCTGGTCAGCCTGTGGCCGACGATGTTCGGGTACCAGTTCATCGTCGAGGCCACGCCCGACCACGTCTGATCCGTTCGGCGCGGGACCCGGCACCGGGCCGGACGGGAACCCATGGGCCGGTCAGACCACGGACCGGGCCAGCACCTCCAACACCGCGTCCACCGCGTCCCCGACCAACACGTCGGGCCCGATCGCCAGGTCCGGATGCTCGGGTACCTCGTAGGGGTCGTCGATCCCGGTGAACGACCCGAGCGCCCCTGCCGACGCCTTGGCGTAGAGGCCCTTCGGGTCCCGCGCCGCGCACTCGGCGGCCGGGGTGGCCATGAAGACCTCCACGAAGGGCAGGCCGGCCTCGGCGTGGATGCGTCGGGCGAACTCCCTCGATTCGGCATACGGGCTGATGACGGCCACGACGGCCACCAGCGACGCGTCGGCGAACAGGCGGGCCACCTCGGCCACCCGACGGCAGTTCTCCAGGCGCTCGTCACGGCTGAATCCGAGGTCGGCGTTGATGCCCGAGCGAAGGTTGTCGCCGTCCAGGCGGTAGGCGGCGCGCCCCCCGGCCACCAGGCGCCGCTCGACCGCGGTGGCCACGGTCGACTTGCCCGACCCCGACAGTCCGGTAAACCACAGGGTCGCCCCACCACCGCCGGCCAGCGGGGCCCGTTCGGAGCGGGACACGTCACCGTGGTGCCACGTGATGTCGGTGGCCGGCGGCACGTGCGGTCGGATCAGTTGGTCCGGAGCAGCATGCCGGCCCCGGCGGTGACGTTGGACCCCTCGTCGGACAGGATGAACGACCCGGTATGCCGGTTTCGGCGGTAGGGGTCGTAGAAGAGGGGCTGGGTCACCCGCAGCGCGACGCGACCGACGTCGTTGAGGGTCAGTGTCGTCGCCCCCTCGTCCCGGTGCAGCGTGTTCACGTCGAGCCGGTAGTGGAGGTCCCGCACCACGGCGCGGACCCAACGGGTGGTGTGCTTCAGCATCAGGAAGTCGCCGACCTTGAGCGGCTTGTCCGTCATCCAGCACACCATCGCCTCGAGGTCCTGACCGACGACCGGCCTGTTGTGCGGTCGGCAGATCATGTCGCCCCGCGAGACGTCGACGTCGTCGGCCAGGCGCATCGTGACCGACATCGGGGCGAACGCCTCCTCGATCGGTCCCTCGAACGTGTCGATCCCGGCCACGGTGGTCGTGAGCCCGGACGGCAGGATCAGGACCTCGTCACCCGGCCGGAACACGCCGCCCTCGATCCGGCCGGCGTACCCCCGGTAGTCGTGGTACTCCGCCGCATGCGGGCGGATCACCCACTGCACGGGCATCCGGGGGTCGATGAGGTTGCGGTCCGATGCGATGTAGACGGTCTCGAGGTGGTGGAGCAGGGAGGTGCCCTGGTACCAGGACATGTTCGCCGACCTGGTCACCACGTTGTCGCCCTGGAGGGCGGAGATCGGGATGAAGGTCAGGTCGGTCACGTCGAGCCGACTGGCGAAGGCGGTGAACTCCGCGCAGATCGACTCGAACACCTGCTGGTCGTAGTCGACCAGGTCCATCTTGTTGATGCAGACCAACAGGTGCGGCACGCGCAGGAGCGACGCCAGGAAGGCGTGGCGACGGGTCTGCTCCACGATGCCCTTGCGGGCGTCGACCAGGACCATGGTCAGGTCCGCCGTGGAGTTCCCAGTGAC
The DNA here is from genome assembly GCA_021826655.1 of Actinomycetes bacterium. The sequence goes on from JAKAZC010000013.1 coordinate 7,876, forward strand.
CATGTTGCGCGTGTACTGCACGTGGCCGGGGGTGTCGGCAATGATGAACTTCCGGGCGGGCGTGGCGAAGTACCGGTAGGCCACGTCGATGGTGATGCCCTGCTCGCGCTCCGCCCGCAGCCCGTCGGTCAGCAGGGCGAGGTCGGTGTAGTCATTGCCGCGCTGGAGGGAGACCCGCTCGACCGCCTCCATCTGGTCCTCGAAGATCGCCTTCGAGTCGTACAGGAGGCGCCCGATGAGCGTGCTCTTGCCGTCGTCGACCGAGCCGGCGGTGGCGAAGCGGAGCAGTTCCATCAGAAGTACCCTTCGCGCTTGCGGTCCTCCATGGCGGCCTCGCTGACCCGGTCGTCCGCCCGGGTCGCCCCGCGTTCGGTCAGCCGGGAGGCGGCCACCTCGAGGATGATGTCGTCCACCGTCGCCGCCGACGACTCGACCGCTCCGGTGCAGGTCATGTCCCCGACGGTCCGGTAGCGGACCACGGCGTCGAACCGCTCCTCGTCCTCGCGGGGCGTGACGAACCGCCCGGTCGACAGCAGCATGCCGTCACGCCGGAAGACCTCGCGCCGGTGCGCGAAGTAGATCGAGGGGAGGTCGAGGTGCTCCTCGCGTACGTACTGCCACACATCGAGCTCGGTCCAGTCGGAGATCGGGAAGACACGGATGTGCTCACCAGCGCCGTGCCGGCCGTTGTAGAGCGACCACAGCTCGGGACGTTGGTTCTTCGGGTCCCACTGGCCGAACTCGTCGCGGAAGGAGTACACCCGTTCCTTGGCCCGGGCCTTCTCCTCGTCGCGGCGGGCACCGCCGAATGCCGCGTCGAACCTCCGTTCGGTCAGTGCGTCGAGCAGCGTGCGCGTCTGGAGTCGGTTGCGGGACGGGTCGGACCCGGTCTCCTCGGTCGAGCGGCCGGAGTCGATCGACTGCTGCACCGACGCCACGATCAGCTGGGCCCCCAGTTCGGCCACCTTCCGGTCGCGGAATTCGAGGACCTCGGGGAAGTTGTGGCCGGTGTCGACATGCATGACCGGGAACGGGATCCGACCCGGGAAGAAGGCCTTCTGGGCGAGGCGGAGCATGACCACCGAGTCCTTGCCACCCGAGAACAGCAGCACGGGGCGCTCGAATTCGGCAGCCACCTCACGGATGATGTGGATGGAGGCCGACTCGATCGCCTGGAGCTGGGACATCTGGTACTGCCCGGTGACCACGCTTCCCTGCTCCCGGTCCATGGCTGACCAAGTTACCCGATCGGCCGGGTCGGTGATGACAGCGGCGGCGGTCGGTCGGCGGCCGGTCGGCGGTCGGTCGGCGGCCGGTTCGCAGAGAGATCGCGGAGGGATCGGCCGGGGGGCGTGCCGACGGCACCCGGACACCTACTGTGGGTACCGGCAGGCGACGGCCCGGGTGGTCCCGGGCCTACGGGTCCGCAACCACCGGAGGAGACGGCACATGGCGACCGAGCGTCCGGGGGGACGGCACGTGGCCACCGGCGGCACCACGCTCGCCGGATCGGGGTCCGGACCACCGGCCGCGCCCGACGCAGGCACCGCGCGCACCGAGGCGCTCGTCGGACTGCTCCTGGTGGGCCTGGTCCTGCTCGCCGCGCTGTGGTTCCGCTCGCACCCCGCGGCGGTGTTCCTCGACCGTTGGGGTACCTGGCTGTTCCCCCCCGACCCGTCCGGTTCGGCATGGAGGGACATCGCCGACCTCAAGATGCTCCCGATCTTCATCGGCGGTTCGATCCTGGCCGCCGCGTTCGTCGTCCGTCGGGACCCCCGGCGGGCACTCGCCTGCCTGGTGGCACCGTCCGTGGCGGTCCTGCTCGCCGAGTACCTGATCAAGCCGCTCATCGCCCGCCGGTTCGGCGGTGCCCTCTTCTTCCCGTCCGGCACCACCACGGCGGTCGGCTCGCTGGCCATGGCGTGGGCGATCGCCGTCCCGCGCCCGCTCCGGACCCCGGTCGCGGCCGTCGGCGCCGTCCTGGCAGGCCTCGAGTGCGCCGCCGTGACCGCCCTCCAGTGGCACCTCCCTACCGATGCCCTCGGAGGGGTGCTGCTCGGGGTGGGCACCGTCCTGGTGTTCGACGGGGTGCTCCACGTGCGCCATGCCCCCCGGGGAGCGTGACGCCGCCCGTCCGCCACCGCCACCGCCACCGCCACCGGGCCGTCACCGCCACCGCCACCGCCACCGGGCCGTCACTACACACCTCGATCGGAGGCGCGGGCCTTCGATTCCTGGATCAGTTGGTGGACCCGCGTCGAGCTCACGCCGAGCCGTTGGGCGAGCACCCGCACCGAACCGCTCGACGCATAGGCGGACGCCACCGCGTCGGCCCGGATCGAGGAGAGCCGTTCGATCGCCTGCACGTGTGCCGCGAGCTCGTCGGTCGCCAGCCGGTAGCGCGCTTCGGGGTCGGTGGTGTCGGCGAGCTCGGCCAGGACGTCCCCGACGTCGCCACCACGTCGGACCCCGGCACCGGCGGCCGGGTGCGGGCCGGCGGGCCCCCGTACCTCGGCGCGGGCGGCCTTCCGGGACGGCACCCCGGCGCCCGGGCGGGCCTTCCGCTCCTTCTTCGAGTTCTCGTCGGCGCGCCTCTGCTTGGGCGACTCGGCACTGCGCTTCTTCTTCCCCATGTCGGCACCATGGTGGCACGCCGCACCGCTCGACGGTCGGCCCCAGGGCCGCCGCGGTGCCGGTCCGGCCCCCCGGCCACCGGTGCCGGGGGGATCCGGCCGGTAGGATGGAGGCCAGGAGCCTCCATGAACCGGACCCGCAGACTCGCCTGCAGCCTCGCCCTCACCGCCGCGCTGGTGGCCATCCAGGTCGTCTTCGGCGTCATCGCCCACTCGTCGGCCCTGCTGGCCGACGCCGGGCACAACCTCACCGACGTCGGTGCCCTGGGACTGTCGCTGATCGCCGTCCGACTGGCCCTCCGACCCGCCAGTGCCGCACGCTCGTTCGGCAACCACCGGGCCACCATCCTCGCCGCCCTCGGCAATGCCGTCCTCATCGCCGCCGTCACCGTGTTCATCGTCGTCGAGTCGGTGCACCGGTTCGGCCACCCCCAACCGGTCCGTCCGAGCATCGTGGTGGCGGTGGCCGCCATCGGGCTGGCGGTCAACGCCGCGGCCGCACTGGTGCTGCGCGACCGGTCGAACGACCTCAACATGCATGCGGCACTGCTCCACATGGTCGGCGACGCGCTGGCGTCGGCGGCCGTGGTGGTCGGCGGGCTCCTCCTCCTGGCACATCCGTCCGCCACCTGGCTGGACCCGCTGTCCGCGCTGGCGGTGGCCGCGGTCATCCTCAGCCAGGCCGCCGGGGTGCTGCGCTCGAGTATCGCCGTACTGCTCGAATCGACTCCCTCCGGGCTCGACCTCGAGCGCCTCACCGCGGCGATGTCCGAGGTGCCGGGCGTGGGCGAGGTCCACGACCTCCACGTCTGGAGCCTGTCCAGCGACAGGCGCGTGCTCTCCGCCCATCTGGTGCTCACCGGTCACCCGACCCTCGAGGCGGCCCAGGTGGTCGGCGACCGGGTGAAGCGAGTGATCGCCGGGCCCTTCGGGATCGCCCACAGCACGCTCGAACTCGAATGCGAACGGTGCAACGGGCCGGGCGAGGATCTGTGTGCCATGGACGCGGTCGTCCCGTCCGCCGCCGCCCACCACCACTGAGCCCGGTGGCGCCCCCCGCCGGCACCGCGTCCCCCGCCCGGACGCGACGCGACCCCGAGTAACCGGACGGCCGAGGCCGCCCCAGCTCCTCGGGGCCACGTGCACGGCGGAGCGGATCCACCCGCCGCACCGGCCGTGTCGGACAGCCGGGCGTCGGGCACCGTGCCGGCCGTCCCCGGAGGGGCCTGCCGGCCCGTCCCCGGACCACCTCGTCGGTCACCTACGGCCCGAACCGACCCCTGGAGTCGGACCCGGCGACCGGTCGTACGACCCGTCCTCGGACCTTCTCCCGAGCCTCGCAGGGCTTCGGCTTCCCGAACTGCGGTCACTGTGAACCGTTCCGCACCGGGGGTCAAGGGCCACCTCTGAAATCCCGAGCTTTTCCCCCACATCCGCGCGGACGTCCCCAGATCGGGCGGAGATCTCCACCGTTCGTCCACAGGACGGGGCGACGGTAGCGTGGGCCGTCGACCGACCCGCCGCCACCAAGCCCTGGGCCGTCGGCACGAAAGGCAGCGAGCACACGCGTCGATGACCAGCCACCGCGGGAACCTGACGCCGGCTCCGGCGATCCGCCGCAGCCGAGGACGGGCGGTGCCGTGGGTCCTGGCCGTCGCCGTGGCGCTGGCGGGGCTGGCCGGTGCCGTCGGCGTCGCGTCGGGAGCCCGGGCGTCCTCGGGTGGGTACCCGGTGGGCGGTGGCCGGGCCTCCCGGGCCCCGACGTCCTTCGACGCCACGGCGCCTCCACCGCTCGGCGTCCCACTGGCACCGGGGACCGAGGTGCCGGCCGGCCTCGACCAGTCCGACCCGTTCCTCACCGTGGCCGACGGGCGCTACGTGCTCCTCACCAGTGGCGGGCCGGGCGCCCACCAGAGCAACGTGCCCCTCACCACGAGCACCGACTTCATCCACTGGTCGGCACCGGTCGATGCCCTCCCGGTCCCGCCGGCCTGGGCGCGACCCGGCTTCACCTGGGCACCCGACCTCCACCGCTTCGGGACGACCTACGCCCTCTACTTCACCGCCCTGGTGGCGGGCTCCACTCCCCCGACCGAGTGCATCGGCAGCGCATTCGCCACCTCGTCCACCGGTCCGTTCACCGCCTCCCCGACACCCTTCGTCTGCCAGACGAGCCTCGGCGGCACCATCGACCCCCGGGTCTTCGTGGACCGGGACGGGACCCCGTGGTTGCTGTTCAAATCCGACCAGAACATCGGCGGGGCCTCCACCCCGACGGTCCTGTGGTCGCAGCGACTCACCGACGACGGGACCCGACTCGTCGGCAGTCCGTCGCCGCTCCTGACTCCGGACCGGCCGTGGCAGGGCACGATCGTGGAGGCACCCGATATGGTCCGCGTCGGCGACGCCTACTGGCTGGTGTACTCGGCCAATTGGTACAACAGCCCCGACTACGCGGTCGGAGCGGCCCGGTGCGCGGGTCCGGCGGGACCCTGCGCCGACACCTCCCCGTCACCGCTGCTGGCCTCGAACTTCCAGGGCCTCGGCCCGGGTGAGGCGTCGGTCTTCCGTGACACCGCGGGCGTGTGGTTGCTCTACAGCCCTCGCCGGTCGCTGGCGCCGGCGCCGGATGTGCCGCCACGACCGGTGTTCATCGCCCGACTGGGGTGCACCACGCAGTCGATCTACCTGGCCCGTGGACCTCTCCCCGGTGCCGCCGACCTCTTGGCGGCCCCGCTCTGGTCGGCCGCACCCTGACCGTCGGTCAGCCCCGCAGGCGGTCCAGTTCGGCGGCCACGGCCTTCCCGTTGGCCTGCCCCCGCGTCGCCTTCATCACCAGGCCGGTGAAGAAGCCGCCCAGCTTGTCGTCGCCCGCACAGAAGCGGCTCCACTCGTCGGGGTGGCCCTCGACCGCCTCGGCCACCGTGGCGGTCAGCGAGTCCTCCGACATGGCCTCGAAGCCCTTCTCCCGGGCGATGGCGGCCGGGTCACCGCCGCCCCGGGCGAACAGTTCGGCCAGGACGGCCTTGGCCTGGGTGGCCGACAAGGATCCCTGCGCCTCGAGCAGGAGCAGTTCGAGGTAGCACTTCGTGTCGAGCGCCCGTGCGGCGTCGGCGTCGGTGGCCGCCTCGTTGGCCGTGCGGGCCAGTGCGAGCCCGGAGCCCACGCCTCCGGCCACCGCCTCGACCACCAGGTCGTCCAGCCCCAGGTCGACCACGGTGGTCACCTGGTCCCGCTGGGCGTCGGTGGCACCGCCCGCATCCTCGAGGAGGACGAACAGCCGGGTCCGGCGTTGGGCCGGCATCATCCCGAGCGTGTCCCCCACGGCCCGGATCCACTCGGCGTCCGGCACCAGCGGCACCAGATCGGGCTCGAGGAAGTACCGGTAGTCGTAGGCGTCCTCCTTGGACCGCAACGCCTCGGTCCGGCCGGTGCCCTCGTCCCAGTGTCGGGTCTGCTGCACGACGGAGCCTCCCGACTCGATCAGTGCGATCTGGCGCCGGGCCTCGTACTCGATGGCCCGACCGAGCGAGCGCACCGAGTTGAGATTCTTGATCTCACAGCGGGTGCCGAACGGGTCGTCCGCAGTGCGGCGCACCGACACGTTGGCGTCGACCCGCATCGACCCTTCCTCCATCTTGCCGTCGGAGGCGCCCGACGCGATCAGGATGGCCCGCAATTCGGTCACGTACGCCCGGGCCTGCTCGGCGGTGCGCATGTCGGGGGCGCTCACGATCTCCACCAGCGGGACCCCGGAGCGGTTGTAGTCCACCAGCGAGTAGTCGGCCCCGTGGATGCGGCCCGACGCGCCGGCGTGGCTGGTCTTACCGGTGTCCTCCTCCATGTGGGCCCGCTCGATCCCGACCCGGAACCCGTCGGGCAGGTCGAGGTGGCCGTTGACGTTGAGCGGCTCGTCGTACTGGCTGATCTGGTAGTCCTTGGCCTGGTCCGGGTAGAAGTAGTTCTTCCGGTGGAAGGTGGACGGGCGGATCTCGCAGTGGAGCGCGGTGCCGATGGCCATGGCCAGCTCCACCGCCTGCTGGTTGAGGACGGGGAGCGACCCGGGCAGGCCGAGGCAGTTCGGACACACGTTGGTGTTGGGCTCGTCGCCGAACACGTTGGGGCAGCCGCAGAACAGCTTGGTGGCCGTCCTCAGCTCGCAGTGGACCTCGAGTCCGACGACGAGCTGCCAACCGGGCGTCATGTCGGCACCCCCGCCGTGAGCCGGGGGGCGGGAAGGTCGGGTGCCGCCGCCTCGACCACCGCCGCGACCTGGAACAAGGTGCCCTCGGACAGCGCCGGTCCGAGCAGCTGGACGCCGACGGGCAGGCCGTCGTCGCCCGGCCCGAACGGGATGCTGATGGCCGGGTGGCCGGCCAGGTTCGACGGGATGGTGCAGACGTCGGACAGGTACATCGTCAGCGGGTCGTCGACCTTGGCACCGATGGCGAAGGCGGTGGTCGGGGCCGTCGGTCCGAGCAGGACGTCACACCGCGCGTAGGCGGCGGCGAATCCCTCGATGATCCGGGTGCGCACCTTCAGCGCCTGGTTGTAATAGGCGTCCATGTACCCGGACGACAGCACGTAGGTACCGAGCATGATCCGTCGCTTGACCTCGGACCCGAACCCGGCGGTCCGGGTGGCGGTGTTCATGGCCACGACGTCCTCGGCATCGACCCGCAGCCCGTAACGCACGCCGTCGTAGCGGGCCAGGTTCGAGGAGGCCTCGCCCGGGGCGATCAGGTAGTACGCGGACAGGCCGAGCGCGACCTCGGGCACCGCGACCTCCTCGACCCGGGCCCCCGCCGCGGCCAGCGCCTCGGCGGCCTGGTGCACGCGCGCCACCACGTCCGGGGCCGCCCCCTCCAGGAACTCGGCGAGCACGCCCACGGTCATCCCTTCCACCCCGTCGTCGAGCACGGTCAGCACCCGTGGGGTGGGCCGGTGGAGCGAGGTCGAGTCGAGCGGGTCGTGGCCACCGATCACGTCGAACAGCAGCGCGGCGTCGGCCACCGTGCCGGCGAAGGGACCGATCTGGTCGAGGGACGAGGCGAAGGCCACCAGGCCGTAGCGAGACACGGTGCCGTAGGTGGGCTTCATCCCGACCACGCCGCACAGGGCGGCGGGCTGGCGGATGGACCCCCCGGTGTCGGACCCGAGGGCCAGGGGGGCGAACCCCGCGGCCACGGCGGCGGCCGAGCCACCCGACGAGCCGCCGGGGACCCGCGTGGTGTCGTGCGGGTTCCGGGTCGTCCCGAAGGCCGAGGTCTCGGTCGAGGAGCCCATGGCGAACTCGTCCATGTTGGTCTTGCCGATGACGACCGCACCGGCGTCGGCCAGGCGGGTCACCACCGTGGCGTCGTAGGGGGGCCGCCAGCCGTCCAGGATCCGGGACGAGCAGGTGGTGGGCACACCGCGGGTGCACAGGTTGTCCTTCAACGCGACGGGCACCCCGGCCAACGGGCCGGGGTCCTCGCCGGCGACCACCCGGGCATCCACGGCCCGGGCCCGCTCGCGGGCGGAGTCCGCCAGGACCAGGTTGAACGCGTGGACCGTCTCCTCGCCGGCGGCGATCGCGGACAGGTGCTGCTCGAGGACGTCGACGGCGCGTTCCTCGCCGGCCCGGACCATGGTGGCGGTCTCGAGCGCCGGACGTGGGGACGTCACGGGGCCTCGCCGAGGATCCGGGGGACCCGGAACCGGTCGTCCTCGACGGCGGGGGCCTGGCCGAGGACCTCGTCCCGGTCGAGGCACGCCCGCGTCTCGTCCGGGCGCAGCACGTTGGTCACGGCCATGGCGTGGGCCGTCGGCTCGACCCCGGCCAGGTCGAGGGAGGCGACATCGGCCGCGTGATCGAGCACCTCGGCCAGCTGGCCGGTGAACAGGTCGAGCTCGTCCTCGCTCAGGTGCAGTCGCGCCAGGGCGGCCACGTGGGCGACGTCGGCCCGGGTCAGGCGGGCGGGTGCGTCCATCAGGCGGAAGCCCCGCCCGCGCCGCCCAGCACGGTGGTGGCGAACGCGACCACCGTGGACTCGATCAACGGGGCGTCGTTGTCCAGGGTGGCCACGTGGTAGCTCTCCTCCAACCAGATCCGCTCGACCGGGCCGCTGACCCCGGTCTCGAGCACGTCACCCGAGACGGGCTCGACCACGTGGTCGTCGCGGCTCGACAGCAGGAGCACCGGGCAGTGGATGTCGGCGAGCCCCGCCTCGACCCCGTCGACCGCCTCGAACAGCGACAGCACCGCGGCCAGCGGCGTGCCGGCATAGGCCGCCTCGGCCGCCCCCTCCTTCTTGATGTCCGACCCGATCCCGTCGACGGTCTCGGTGCCGGCATCGACCAGCGCCCGGATCGCCGACCGGAACTCGGCGTCGGGCGCGCGCACCAGCGGGTTGACCAGGGCGATGCCGGCCAGGTGCCGGTGCCGCTCGGCCAGCCAGCAGCCCAGCGTCCCCCCCATCGACAGTCCGACCACCGCCACCTGGTCGCACCGGGCGGCCAGTGCCTGGAAGTGGGCTTCGGCCGCACCCGACCAGTCCTCCCACCGGGTCGGGACCATGTCCTCGACCGAGGTGCCGTGGCCGGGCAGTAGCGGCAGGTCCACCGTGAACCCGGCGGTGGCCAGCGCCTCGGCCAGGGGGCGCATGGACTGGGGGTTGCCGGTGAACCCGTGGAGGACGAGGACGCCGTCGGAACCGCCGTCGGCGGTCCAGGGCTCGCAGCCGTGCAGGATCGGAGCAGTCACGGAAGGGGATGCTAACGGGTCCGGGAAGCGCACCCTGTCGGCCCCGGGGCGGCAGGAAGTGATCCGGGGCCGGGCCGGCCGGCCGGGGTGCCGGGTAGAGTCTCACCCCGACGACCGACCGTGGGGCAAGGAGCAGCCGCCGATGGCCACCTATCTGTTTCTGAGCGACGAGTGGCTGGACGAGGCCCGCGCCATCCGCGCCGAGTACGAGGGGCGGGGGGGCGGGATCGAGCACGCGGTGCGGGTGAACCTGATCGTGGTCGAGGTCCCTTTCGGCGACGGCGACGTCCACGCGCATGCCGACACCAGCACGGGTGAGCTCGTCCTCGATCTGGGCCACCTCGAACCCGCAGACCTGGTGGTCACCATCGGCTACGACATCGCCCGGTCCCTGTTGGTGGAGGGGAACCCCCAGGCCGGCCTGCAGGCGTTCATGCAGGGCAAGATCAAGGTGGAGGGGGACATCGCCAAACTGCTGGCCCTCCAGTCCGTCTCGCCGGACCCGACGGCGGCGGAGATCGCCGCCCGGATCCAGGCCATGACCGAGTAGGGCCCGAGACGCGCCGCGCGCCCGGCGCCCCTGACGACCCTCCGACGGCACCCGCCCCGGGTCATGGTGGCAGGGGCGCGGTGAACCACCCGGACACGTCCACGATGACGTCGGTGGAGCCCGCGGCGTTGAACACCCCGAGTTGGCCGGTCGTCCCGAGTTCGGCCACCACCAGGTTGGGCACGGTGAGCCCCGGGGTCCAGTTGAGGTCACTGGCCAGCGGCTGGGCGGTGCCACCGGGGTAGACGGTGAGGTAGCTCTGTCCGGTGGTGTTGGTGACGGTCACGTTGGCCACCACCCCGGCGGCCGTGGTGGGCACCCCGCCCTCGCCGGTGACCGGGACGACGAGGGTGCCGCCGGCGGCCAGGGTGTGTCCCGAACAGGCGTCGGTGAGCCCGGACACCGCGGTGGGCCGGGTGTCACAGATCCGGGCCGGGGCCAGGGCCTCGAAGTAGCCGGTGGAGGTGGACGTGTAGTAGCCGGTGACGTCGACGATGACGTCGGTTGCGCCCTGGGCGTTGGCGACGTCCATGGCCCCCGACGCCGACAGGGGGACCACCACCCGGTTGGGGACGGTCTGGCCTGGGGAGAAGTTGACGTTGGAGGCCAGCGGTCTGGTGGTGCCGGCCGGATAGGCGGTCAGGTAGCCCGGGGCCGTGGGGTTGGTGACGGTGAGGTTGGCCACCACCGCCGTCGCCCCGGCGGGCACCCCCCCGTTGCCGGTGACCTGGACGCTGAGCGTCTCGGGGTTGGCCCCTGCCCCGGGGGTGAGGCCGGTGCACTGGTCGGCTGCCCCGAGGCTGACGGCCACCGGGCGGGTGTCACAGATCCGCGACGGGGACAGGGGGGTGAAGCCCACCCCGGCCCCGGGGCCGGCATCGGGGCCGTAGTAGCCGGTGACGTCGACGATGACGTCGACGGTGCCCGCCGCGTTGAACAGGTCCAGGGCCCCGGTGGCAGACAGGGGCACGGTGGTGAGGTTGGGGACGGTCTGGCCGGCGGAGAAGTTGAGGTTGGAGGCCAGGGGCCTCGGGGTGCCGTCGGGGTAGACGGTCAGGTAGCTCTGAGCCGTCGGA
>JAKAZC010000272.1 GCA_021826655.1 Actinomycetes bacterium
GAGCGTGGCCAGGACCAGGTTCCAGGCCGGGAGCCCCTCACGGGCCAGCACCATGGTGGGCAGGGTGGTGACCAGCAGGAGCTCGATGATCCTCGGCTTGGTCAGGGCGACGTAGGTGGCCAGCCGCGACGTGACGGCCGGGGGGGCCGGGGGGGCCGGAAGGGCCGGGGCCTCGAGGGACATCGCCCCCAAGCCTACGGCGGCGACGGCCCGCCGACCAGGCGAACCCGGCGGGCGGTGGGCCGGGCCCGCCGGGCCCGCCGGGCGGGCGAAACGAGCCCGGCGGGCGGTGGCGCGAACCCGGCGGGCGGGCGGGGGACCTAGTGAGAAGCGATTCCGAGCGCCGTCGGGGCACGCCCCGGGGAGCCCGGTTCGGGCACGCCCCGGGAGGCCCTCGGCAGCCCGGGTACCATGGCCCCCGGTGACCCAACCCCCTGCGCGCCGTGTCGGCCGCGGCGCCGACACCACCCGCCTCCCCGTGGTCGGCCCGGCACGGTTCAAGCGATTGGCCGTGGCGTCGATGGCCGTCGTGGCCCTCATCGTGGCGACCGGCGCCGCCGTCCGCCTCACCGGATCGGGCCTGGGCTGCCCGGACTGGCCCTCGTGCTACCGGCACCGCCTGACCGCCGAGCTCTCGTACCACCCGGCCATCGAGTTCGGGAACCGGCTCGTCACCGTCGCCCTCACCATCATCTTGGTGGTCACGTTCCTGGCCGCCCTCCGGCGCCGGCCATTCCGGCGGGACCTGGTCTGGCTGTCGGGAGGGCAGGTCGTCGGCGTGGTCGGCCAGGCCGCCCTCGGCGGCATCGTCGTCTACACGAAGCTCAACCCCTACCTGGTGATGGTCCATTTCGGGCTAACCATGCTGATGGTGGCAGCAGCCGTGGTCCTGGTGCACCGGTGTTCACGCGACTACCGGACCGGATCGGGGACGGTGCTCGTGCCCCGACCGGTCCAGCTGCTCGGCCGAGGCGTGGTGGCCCTACTGGGCGTGGTGATCGCCGCCGGCACGGCGGTCACGGGGGCCGGGCCCCACTCCGGCGGCCCCCAGGGCCAACTCCAGCCCCGGCGGCTGCCGGTGGCCCTGCGCTCGATGGCCGAGCTGCACTCCACCCTGGCCCTCCTGCTGGTGGGCGTGGTGCTGGCCCTGGTGGTCTCCCTGCACGCCCTCGACGTGCCCGAGCGGGTCCGTCGGGCCGGCCGCATCCTGATGGCCGTGCTGGTGGCCCAGGCCGCCGTGGGCTACATCCAGTACTTCACCCACCTGCCCGCTCTCTTGGTCGAGGTGCACGTGATCGCCGCCACCTCCCTGGCCATCGGGGGGGTGCAATTCCTGCTGGCCTTCACCAGCCATCCTTCCGAGCCCGTTCCCGCCGGCGGGGGCCTTCCCGACGAGCTCGTCGGCGAGCCGGCAGCTGGTTCGACTGGTTCCGCCGGCGGGCAGCCGGGATCCCCAGCCCCCCGGGACGCCACCCTCGCCGGCCGGTGACCAGCGGCTGCTAGGTTCTTCTCGGCCCCGGGAGGCCTCCCGCGAGGCTCTGGCCCCCATCGTCTAGCGGCCCAGGACGCCGCCCTTTCAAGGCGGTAACACGGGTTCGAATCCCGTTGGGGGTGCTTCCCCGTTTCCCCTGGTGTATGGGGGTGTGCTCCTACCGGATCGGTGCGAAATGACGGCCGAAACGGCCCAGCGTGCGCGATTCGTGCGCGTTGCGAAACCGTGACGCCGGCGAGGGGGCCGGCTCCTCGGGGGTGCGACACCCTGCCCATGCGGTTCCGGGACGTGGCGGGAAGTCGGATGCTTACCCCGCGGCGCGACGATCGTTGCGTCGGGTGCGGGCCACTCCGCCAGCATGTGCTCCACCAGGCGTGGGGCCGGGCCAACCGCACGGCCGGCGTCGCCTACCGGCTCCACGATCTCCGGCACCTGGGGGCCACCCTGGCGGCGGCCACCGGGGCCAGCACCAAAGAGATCATGCGCCGCATCGGCCACGCCAGCGCCGAGGCGCCCTGCGCTACCAGCACGCCACCGAGGACCGGGACGCCGTCATCGCCGAGGCCCTGGCGGCGTTCCGGCCGGAGAGGCGAGGGCCGGAGAACCCGTCGTGAGCGCCACCGAGCTCCGGCGCCGGGCGCGCCCAGTGGCACCGCGGCGTGGGCGCGCCGTCGACCATGATGGAGCAGGAGGTGACGGTGACGAGCCACGACCGCGACATCCGATTCGACGTGCCCCTTTACACGCTGGCCGAGGCGGCCCGGGCCCTCGGCGTGCCGGCACCCACGTTCGCCACCTGGGCCCGGGGCTACGTCCGGCGGCGCGACGGACGCCGCCCGGTCCAGGGGGCGCCGATCGTCACCACCGTCGGCGCGGAGCTCCTCTTCGACCACGCCCGGGAGATCGGCGACAGCGAGGAGCTGGTGGTCCCCCAGCTGGTCGTGGTCCGCAGCGGCCAGCGGGTCTTCGCCGAGGTGGTCCAGGACTACCTGAAACGGCTCACCTACGGAGACGACGGCTACGCCGCCCGCATCCGCCTGCCTGCCTACGACCGGGCTGACGTCGTGGTCGACCCGGATCACGCCTTCGGGCAGCCCGTGTTCCACCGCGGAGGGGCACGGGTGAGCGACGTCCTCGAGCGCTTCTGGGCCGGCGACGACATCGACACCCTCGCCGCCGAGTACGGCGCGCCGGCCGAGGAGATCGAGGACGTGCTGCGTGCCGCATCCCGACGGGCTGCCTGAGCTCTTCTGCGACCGGAGCCTTGGGCGGATCCAGGTCCCCGCGCTCCTGGGCGCCGCCGGGCTGACCCTCGTCACCCTGGCCGAGCGGTACGGGATCGGGCCGACGAGGACGTCACCGACGAGCGGTGGCTGGCCGACGCCGGACGGCAGTGCGAAGCGGTCCACATGAAGGACGCGCCGGTGCGGTATAGCGCGGCCAACAAGACGGCAATCCAGCGCCACCGGGTTCGCTGCTTCTGTCTCACCCGCCAGGATCTCCGGGCCGAGGAGATGGCGCGGCACTTCCTGGACAACCTCTTCCGGATGACGAGCGCCTGCACAGAGCCCGGACCGTTTGTCTACGCCGTACATGAGCACCGGATCGAGAAGCTGACGCTCTGACCGACTGTTGATTGGATTTTCGGCCTGAGCACCGCCACGTGCCCGACACAGTCACTCGGCCGAGATTGCGGTCGCTAGTCGGGTTGGCGGCGCCAGGGGGGTCGAGGTCGGCCGGCAGGCCGGGCGAGGACACGGAGCGCAGCGGCGTCCCGCAGCGCCCTCGAGGCCGCGGGCACTCTCGGCAGGGACCGGGGATCCCGCCGGGCCGCCGGGCCGGCCTGACCGCCTCTCCTCCTGCCCAGCGGCGATCGGTATGGAGCGGCGAACGGGCCAATGCCTGGCCTTGTTCTCGCCTCCAGGACCAGAGGAGTTCATGTCGACGGGCCGGGACACGATCACCTTCCCTACGGACGCTCAGCCTGGGTCAGCAACGCCAGGTCCTAGAGTCTCGGTTCATGGGCGACACCGGTGGGCTCATCGTGCGAAGGGTGATCATCGGTGCCGCGGCGCTGACGTCGACCGTGGTCGCCGGTGCGCTCCCGGCCGCTGCCGTCAAGGTCCACCGGACCACGCACCCCAATGCCGCGTTGGCACAAGAGGTCCGCTCTCGCCTTCTCCAGGTGTCCAACCTTCCGATGGGATGGTCGGTCGACCACCACCGGTGACGGGGTGGTCGGCGGCCCTTGCTTCCGTGCCCTGCGTCTATCGCCGAAGGGTGGAATGTGGGCGACCGCGTCCTATGCCGAGAGCGGGGGCCTGCCCAGAT
>JAKAZC010000273.1 GCA_021826655.1 Actinomycetes bacterium
GCAGTGGCGTGAGGCCGGTGCTGACGCCCGAGGAGATGGCCGGGGTGGACCGCAGCGCGCCGGAGCCGGTCGAAGTGCTGGTCGAGAGGGCCGGGTTCGCGGTGGCCCGGCGGGCCCGACGGATGCTCGGGGGCGCGTACGGCCGGCGGGTGGCGGTCCTGGCCGGGCGGGGCAACAACGGGGCCGACGGGCGGGTGGCGGCCGCCGTCCTGCGCCGCCGGGGCGCTCGGGTCCAGGTGATCGACGCGGGCGACGCGCCGGCCCGCCTTCCCACCTGCGACCTCGTGGTGGATGCCGCTCTCGGGACCGGTGCGCGGGGGGCCTACGAAGCGCCGACCCCGCCCTCAGGCACACCCGTGCTCGCCGTCGACATCCCTTCGGGGGTGGACGGCAACACCGGCGCTGCTCCGGGTCGCCCCATGGCCGCGGACCGGACGGTGACCATGGCCGCCCTCAAGGTGGGCCTCCTCCAGGACGCCGGAGCGGACCTGTCCGGCGCGATCGAGGTGGCCGACATCGGGATCGCCGTCGAGAGCGCGAGCGCCGCCCTGGTGGAGGACGCCGATGTCACCATGCTCCCGGCCCGCGGCCGCGACGCGCACAAGTGGCAGTCGGCGCTGGCCGTCGTCGGCGGGTCGTCCGGCATGGAGGGTGCCGCCGCCCTCAGTGCCCGTGGGGCCGTCCGGGCTGGTGCGGGTATGGTCCGGCTCGCAGTCCCCGGGAGTGCCGGACCCGGTGGCGCCCCCGGCCCCTGGCCGATCGAGGCGGTGCGGCAGCCTCTGCCGGCCGAGGGGTGGGCGGGTACCGTCCTGCACCTCCTCGAGCGCTGCCGCGCCCTGGCCGTGGGACCGGGTCTGGGCCGGGACGAGCACACCCTGGCGGAGATCCGCCGGCTGGTGGCCGAGTCACCGGTGCCGGTCGTGGCCGACGCCGACGCGCTGTTCGCCCTCGGTGATGCAGAACGGGCCCGCCAGGTGATCGCCGCCGGTCGGCGACCGGTCGTCATCACCCCCCACGACGGTGAGTACTCCTCGCTCATGGGGACCGGCCCCGGTGCCGACCGGGTGGCAGCGGCCCGCCGCCTCGCCGAACGGACCGGCGCCGTCGCCCTCCTCAAGGGCGCCCTCACCGTGGTCGCCGTCGCACCCACGCCGGACAGCGACCTTGGTGCTTTCACGTGGACCGCCGGGGAACCGCCCGATGCGCTCCTTGCTGCCGCCGGGTCGCCCCGGCTCGCCACCGCGGGCACGGGCGACGTGCTGACCGGTGTCATCGGGGCGTTTCTCGCCGGGGGGATGGCGGCGCCGGCGGCGGCTGCCCTCGCAGCCCACGTGCACGGCCGGGCGGCCGCCCGGGGATGGGCCATCGGATTGGCGGCCGGCGACCTGCCCGACCTCGTGGCCACCTGGCTGAGCGAGGCGGCGTCAGCAGAGGGGGCCGGCGGATTGCCGGCAGGACCGCCGAGCGGCCGGAACCGAACGTGACGGGACGACGCTTCCGGCCCGTGTGGGCCGAGGTCGACCTCGGTGCGCTCCGGCACAACGTGGCGCTACTGCGCCGGGTGGCCGCCCCGGCGGCCCTCTGCGTCGTGGTGAAGGCCGACGCCTACGGGCACGGGGCGACCGCTGTGGCCGCCGCCGCCGTGGAGGCCGGCGCCGACCGCCTGGCCGTGGCCCTGGTGGAGGAGGGGGTCGAGCTGCGCGAGGCCGGCATCACCGCCCCCATCCTCCTGCTCTCGGAGCCTCCGGCCGGCGCCCACGCGGCCACGGTGGCGGCGACGCTCACGCCGACCCTTTACACGAAAGACGGCATTGCCGAGGCGGCCGCAGCAGCGGCGACCGCCGGTGTCCGCCACGACGTGCACCTGAAGGTCGACACCGGCATGCATCGGGTGGGAGCCGACCTGAACGCGGTGCCGGGGCTGGCTGCCGCAATCGACCGATCGCCTGCCCTGCGGCTCGAAGGCTTCTGGACACATCTCGCGGTCGCCGATGGCGCCTCGACCGAGGACCACGCCTTCACCGCCCGCCAGCTCGACCGATTCGCCGCCGCCGCCTCGGCCCTGTCGGAGTCGGGGGTGCGTCCGCCTGTCCTGCATGCCGCCAACTCGGCCGGGGCGATCGCCTGGCCGGCGGCGCGCTTCGACCTCGTGCGGTGCGGCATCGCCGTCTATGGCGAGCTCCCCAGCCGGCCGGTCGGCGAGGCCCTGGCTGCGATGGGCGAACCCCTCCTCCGCCCGGTGCTCTCGCTCAAGGCGCGGGTGAGCGCCGTTCGTGAGCTGGATGCGGGCGAGCGCCCCTCTTACGGGAGGCTCCGCCCGCTGCCGGCCCGGTCGACGGTGGCGACGATTCCGGCGGGCTATGCCGACGGTGTCCCCCGAGCTCTGTTCGCCGCCGGCGGCTCCGTCCTGATCGGCGGCCGTCGTTGCCCCCTCGCCGGCATGGTGACCATGGACCAGATACTGGTCGACTGCGGCCCCGACGCGCCGGTCCGTCCGGGCGACGAGGCGGTGCTCATCGGCTGCCAGGGGCGCGAGCAGATCACGGCTTCGGAGTGGGCCGATTGCCTCGGCACGATCAGCTACGAGGTGCTGTGCGCGATCGGCCCCCGAGTTCCTCGCCTGGTGGTGCCGGGCGCGACGGCTGGGGGCCGGGCGGCAAGGTCCGCCGGTCCCGGGGGCTCAGGGGTCGAGGGGCCCGGGCCCGCCCCCGCCGACCACCGCTGACCGGCCGTTCGTGGGTTCGATCGGCAGGTGCCGCCCGGCCGTCGCGAGGAGGCGCTTGGCCCGTACGAAATCCGCCCGCATGGCCGCCAGCGTCTCGCCGCCGCTGCGCAGGGCGGCCGACGGGTGGAAGGTGGGCACCAAATGGCCGCCGCGGAACGAGTAGGAGCGCCCGCGGAGGCGGGTGATCCCCTCGGTCGTGCCGAGCAGGCGGCGGGTGGCGAAGTTGCCCAGGGTGATGACGACGGCGGGATCGACGATGTCGAGCGTGGCTTCGAGGAACGGGCTGCAGGCGTCGATCTCGTCGGGCAGGGGATCGCGATTGCCGGGCGGCCGGCACCGGACGACGTTCGCCACGAAGCAGCCGGTGCGGTCGATGCCGATCTCCTCGGCCATGAGCCGGTCGAGGAGCCGACCGGAGCGGCCGACGAAGGGGAGGCCCTGGCGGTCCTCCTCGGCGCCCGGGCCCTCGCCGATGAACATGAGCCCGGCGTCGGGGTTGCCCATCCCGAAGACCACGTTGGTACGGCTCTCGCACAGCCGGCAGCGGGTGCAGGTCGCCGCCTCTGCCGCCACCTCGGCGAGCGTGGGCACGGCCAGATGGTAGTGCCGGGCCTCCCCACAGGTCCGGCTCGGCCGCCCGAGGCGTGCCGTTGCCGGCGCAAGCAGGTCGGGGGCGGGAACCAGGGCGGATAAGGTCGGGTGCGCCATGCGTGCCGACATGTCCCGGGCCGGGCTCCCGCTCGGCGGGGGCGGCCACCGATGACGGGTTCGCAATTCGCGACGCCGGTGGGCGACGGCGCCGGTCCCGGGCGGGACTGGTCCGTCGAGGCGGTCGCCCCGACCCCGGTCGACACCCGGGATCTGGGAGCCCGGCTGGCCGGGGTGTGCCGCGCCGGTGACGTGGTGCTCCTGGTCGGTGGCCTGGGCGCCGGCAAGACGACGTTCGCCCAGGGGTTCGCCCGGGGCCTGGGAGTCGAGGGACCCGTGACCAGCCCCACGTTCACCTTGGTCCGCCAGTACGAGTGCGAAGAGGGCCCCTCGGGGATCGAGCAGCTCGTCCATGCCGACGTGTACCGGCTGGACC
>JAKAZC010000274.1 GCA_021826655.1 Actinomycetes bacterium
CTTCGACCGGGTCATGGACCTGTTCGGCGTCAACCGCTCCATGGACCACTTCGTCGGCCACGGTGACCTCTAGCGTGTCGGCCATGTTGACATCCCTGCGCCGCACCTTCGACGAGGGGCTCACCCGTCCGCTGGAGTGGCGCCGGGAGGAGCTGCGGTCGGTGCAGCGCATGCTGCGCGAAGGCGAGGACGAGCTGCTCGAGGCGCTCCACGCCGACCTGGGCAAGCCGGCCGCCGAGGCGCGCCTGACGGACCTTTCCCTGGTGGCCGCCGAGATCGACGTGATGCTGCGCAACCTGGGGCGGTGGTCTCGGCCTGAGCGGGTGCATATGCCGGCGATGCAGCAGCCCGGGCACGCGTCCGTCATCCGTGAGCCCCTGGGGGTGGCGCTCGTCATCTCGCCGTGGAACTACCCGGTCCAGCTCCTCGTGCTGCCCATGGCCGCCGCCATCGGCGCCGGCAACTGCGTGGTCGCCAAACCGTCGGAACTGGCCCCCCGCACCTCGGCGGCGATCGCCCGGCTGGCCACGCGGTACCTTGACGGCCGGGCCGTGGCCGTCGTTGAGGGTGGGGTGGCGGAAACCCAGGAGCTCCTGGGCCAGCCGTTCGACACGATCTTCTACACGGGCAACGGCCGCGTGGGCCGCATCGTGATGGAGGCCGCAGCGCGCCACCTCACGCCCGTCACCCTCGAGCTCGGCGGGAAGAGCCCCACCATCGTGGACGCCGACACCGACATTGCTGTCGCGGCACGGCGGATCGCCTGGGGCAAGTTCATGAACGCCGGCCAGACCTGTGTCGCCCCGGACTACGTGCTCGTGCACCGCGCCGCGGCGGACGAGCTCGTGGACGCGCTGCGCACCTCGGTGCGCGCCTTCTACGGCGAGGACCCGCGGCGCAGCCCGGACTACGGCCGGATCGTCAACGACCACCACTTCGACCGGTTGCACGGACTGCTGGCCTCCACGGAAGCGACGCCGGCCGTGGGGGGCGGATCCGACCGTGCCCAGCGGTACATCGCCCCCACGATCCTGACCGGCGTCGGGCCCGCCGACGCGGTCATGGACGACGAGATCTTCGGCCCCATCCTTCCCGTCCTGGAGGTGGACGATCTCGACGCCGCCGTCCGATTCGTGGGGCAGCGGCCCAAACCACTGGCCCTGTACGTCTTCTCCCGCTCGAAGGAATCGGTCGAAAAAGTGCTCGCCGGCACCTCATCGGGCGGCGTGGGCGTGAACTGCACGGTGGTGCAGCTGGCGATCCCGGGGCTTCCCTTCGGCGGGGTGGGACCCAGCGGCATGGGCTCCTACCACGGGCGGCACGGGTTCGAGACCTTCAGCCACCGGAGGGCCGTCCTGTCCAAGCCCACCACCCCGGACCTCCCGGTCCAGTACCCGCCCTACACGGCGGCGAAGGAATGGCTCCTCAAGAAGCTGCTCTGAGCCACGTCCCACGGGCGGAGGTTCTCGGTGACCGGGCCGGCCGGCAACTCGACGGGAGGGGCGTTCACGCGGCCGGGCCGACCACCGTCACCAGGGTGCCGATGGGCGTGTACGGCCACAGCTTGCCGGCTGTTGTGATCCGCATCTCCACGCAGCCGTTCGACTGGGGGAAGCCGTAGGCGGCACGGGGGAAGCCGTGCAGGGCATCCCCGCCGTTGAAGTAGCTGGCCCACGGCACTGTCGGGTCGTTGTAATGGCTCCCTGTGACGTTGGTGCCCACCATCGTGGACGCCCGAACGTGCTCGAACACCGGGAACGTCCCGTCTGTCGTTGTCGCACCCTTTACCCCGGTGTTGACGGGGACGTTCTGGAAGGTGAGCTGGCCGTTCACCCACGCTGTGAGGTGCTCGGGCGTGACCTTTGTCACCAGCACGTAGGACAGCGGCTGCGTGTTCGCCTTGTGGCTGGAGACGTCGGCAAGCAGCGTCGACCACACCTGCGGCCCGGCGACGCCGTCCACCGTCAACCCGTTCTCTGTCTCGAACATCATGACGGCGCCCTTGGTGAGGATGTTTGTGGAGCCCTGCACCCACTGGTTGGTGAGCGCGGCAGGCAGGCTGGGCCACGTCCACGTCAGTGTCCCGCTCTGCGGTTGGGCCATGTCCCGGGGAGCAGCCGATGTGCCGGTGTAGCTGAGCGGCAGGTAGCCGAGCTCGGCCAGGAGCTGCTGGAGCCGGTCCACGCTCCCGTTGGCGATCGTGAAGGACACGGTCTTGGACGCGGCGAGGCGCTGGCCGTCAGCGGCGGCCAGGCCGCCATGACCACCGGGGATCGTCAGCGTGTACTTGGTGAACGGCAACAACGGCGCCGACGGGGTGAAGACGAGGGACGTGCGACCCGATCGGTGCCAGGTCCCGGGCACCGCCGGACTCAGCGACGGCATGGCCGAGCCGGAGGCCAGCGGCGCGCTCACCGCGACGGTGATGCTCGAATTGCTGGCCACGGCGCTGGCGCCTGTGGCCGGCGTGGTGGACGAGACGGTCAGTGCCCGGGAGGCGACCGCCGTAGCCGGGTTCTTGGACCCGCCCGAGCCTCCGCTGCCCCCCGACGTGCAGGTCGTCCCGGACCCGCAGGACAGAGCGGACGGCTGCTTGCTGGAGACCACGTACACCGCCCCGGCCGCCGCGGCCACGATGACCACGGCCAACGCCACCATCCATCGTGACGCCCACCACCGCCTGGAGCGATCGCTGCGCTGATGGAGTGCCTGCATCTGGCTCTCCTTATCCCATCCACTCGGCCTGCTTGCATTCGCGCCGGGTCTTCCTACGCAACGTTACCCAGTGGGTGCGCCGGTCCGGTCGCGGGCTACATGTGCTCAGGGGCCTCGATGCCGAGCAGGTGCAGGCCCTCTGCCAGCACGCGGGCGGTCGTGCGGGCAAGCTCCAGGCGGCTACGGCGGGTTGCCGCGTCGGAGGCCCGGAGGACGGGGCACCGCTCGTAGAAGGTGGTGAACGTGGCCGCCAGGCCGTGCAGGTACGCGCAGAGCTTGGACGGCGCCGAAGCATCCGCGGCGGCGGCGACGGCCGTGGCGTAGCCCAGCAAGGCCATGCCCAGAGCACGCTCTTCGGGCTCCCCGATAGCGATACCCGGGTTGGGGAATTCGCTGGTTGCAATATCCATTGCGACATCGACGTGGTCCGCGGCGCCCGTGGCGCGCTCCGCCTCGGCCCGGCGGAAGATCGAGCGGATGCGGGCATGGGCGTACTGGAGGTAGGGACCGGTGTCCCCCTCGAAGGCCAGCATCCGGTCCCAGTCGAAGACGTAGTCCTTCACCCGGTCGGTGGACAGGTCCGCGTACTTCACGGCGCCGATCCCCAGGGCACGGGCGACCGCCGGGCGCTCCTCGGGCGGCACCGGGGCGTCGCGGTCCGCCATCGTCGACTCGGCCCGCGCCACGGCTTCGTCCAGGAGGTCAACCAGCTTCACGGACGCGCCGGACCGCGTGCGCAGCATCTTGTGGTCCTGCCCGAGCACGTGGCCGAAGGCGACGTGAACCGTCTCCTTGTCGTCCTCCACCCAGCCTGCCAGGCGTGCTGTGGCGAAGCGCAGCAGCTCCGTGCCATCGCGGGCCGGTGGCTCGTCGGCAATCAGCGCGTTGGCTGCCTCGATCCTGAACTTCGGCTTGGAGGTCCGCGCCGGCGGCCCGCGCCGCAGCCAGGCCAGCTCCTTGCGCATCAGCTGCTGGCGGCGCTCCTCGCGTCCGGCCTCGACCCGGTCGCGCTCGGCGCGGGCGAGCACGTCGGCGGCGTAGCCGCCCTCGTACTGGTGGACGCGGCGGCCGCTCACCTCCCAGGTCTGCG
>JAKAZC010000275.1 GCA_021826655.1 Actinomycetes bacterium
CGCACGCCGCCTGACGCACGCCGCACGCCGCCTGCCACTAGCCACGGGGCGATCGGGCGCCGGGCGATCGGGCCGCCGGGCCGCCGGGACCCCCTTCCGGCGCGCCGTTGTATCGTCTATACAATCGGGAGCCTACCGGCAGGTCGGGGACGGGCGCTGCCGTCCCCTCGGCGATCGGAGCATGCGGCGGTGCAGATCTGGCAAGGCGGCGGTGGGCAGGCCGGGGAGCAGCCGGCGGAGCGGGGCAGGGGGCGGTGAGCGGCCCGCTGGCCGGCAAGGTGGCGCTCGTGACGGGGACGGCGCACGGGATCGGGGCCGCCATCGTGGCGATGCTGGAGGCGGAGGGGGCCACGGTGCACGGGGTGGACAAGGACCGGCTCGACGTGACCGACGGGGCGGCCGTCGGGGAGCTGATCGGGTCGGTCGGCGGGGTGGACGTGCTCGTGAACAACGCCGGCGGGGTGTGCGGGCAGGTGCACCACCCGATCGAGGAGGTGTCGGACGAGGGGTGGCGGGAGGTGGTGGACGCGAACCTGACGAGCACGTTCGTGTGCACGCGGGCAGCGGCGCCTGGGATGCGCCGGCGGGGGTGGGGGAGGATCGTGAACATCTCGTCCGGCGCCGGCCGCAGCGTGAGCCTGACGGGGATCCAGGCGTACGCCAGCGCCAAGGCCGGCCAGATCGGGTTCACCCGCCAGATGGCGCACGAGCTGGGCCCGTCGGGGATCACGGTGAACTGCATCGCGCCGGGCTTCGTGCTGTCGAACCCGACCACGATCGCCCAGTGGGAGGGGTACGGGCCGGAGGGCCAGGGGCGCCTGGTCGAGGGGATCGCGCTGCGGCGGCTGGGGGAGCCGGCCGACATCGCGAACGGGGTGCGGTTCTTCACGTCGCCGGCCTCGTCGTGGGTGACCGGGCAGACGCTGTCGATCGACGGCGGCCATGCGCTGTTTTGAGTTCGACCAGCCGGACGCCGAGCTGGTCGAGGAGCTGGCCGGGTTCGTCGCCATCCCGAGCGTGAGCCGGGACGCCCCGGCGTCGACCATGCGGGAGGCGGCCGAGTGGCTGGTGGGCCAGCTGGGCTTCGCCGGCGCCCGGGTGGAGGAGACGGCGGGGCACCCGATCGTGCGCGGCGAGTGGCTGGGGGCCGCGGGGGCGCCGACGGTGCTGGTGTACGGCCACTACGACGTGCAGCCGGCCGGGAGCCTGGAGGAGTGGGACAGCCCGCCGTTCGAGCTGCGGAGCGACGGCGAGCGGGTGTACGGGCGGGGGTGCACCGACGACAAGGGGCCGGTGTACGTGGTGCTGAAGGTGCTGCAGGCGTTCTGGCGGGAGGAGGGCGGGCTGCCGCTCAACGTGCGGCTGCTGTTCGAGGGGGAGGAGGAGATCGGGAGCCCCCACCTGGCGGCCTACGTGGCGGCGCACGCCGAGGAGCTCGCCTGCGACCTCGTGATCTCGGCCGACGGGGCCATGTGGCGGCCGAGCGAGCCGTCGCTGTCGCTCGCCTCGAAGGGGCTGGTGAGCCTGGACATCGTGGTCGAGGGGGCCACGGTCGACCTGCACTCGGGCCGCTACGGGGGGACGGTGGCCAACCCGATCCACGCGCTGGCCGAGATCGTGGCCGGGCTGCACACGCCCGAGGGAAAGGTGGCGGTGGCCGGCTTCTACGACGGCGTGCCGGCGCTCGGCGACGAGCGGCGGCGGGAGATCGGGGCGGTGCCGTTCCGGGACGAGGACTTCCTCGGGCCGTTCGGCGTGGACGAGCCGCACGGGGAGCCGGGCTACTCGACGCTCGAACGGCTGTGGGAGCGGCCGACGCTCGAGGTGAACGGGATCGGGTCGGGCGGCAAGTACACGGTGATCCCGCACGTGGCGACGGCGCACGTGTCGTGCCGGCTGGTGCCCGGCCAGCGGCCCGACGACGTGCTCGAGGCGGTGCGCCGCCACGTGCTGGCGGCGCGGCCGCACGGGGTGCGCGTCGAGGTCCGCCTCGACGCGGCCCGGGTGCCGGCCTACACGATCGGGGCCACCCACCCGGCGATCCTGGCCGCCACGGCCGCCTTGGAGGCGGTCTACCCGGGCCAGGAGGTGCTGCTGGCGTGCATCGCCGGGACGCTCCCGGCGACGTCGCTGTTCGAGGCGGAGCTCGGGGCGAAGACGCTGTTCTTCTCGTTCTCGACCGCCGACGAGCGCCTGCACGCCCCGAACGAGTTCCTGCGGATCCGCCGGCTGCGCGAGGGCATGCTGGCCTGGGAGCGGCTGCTGCGGCTGCTCGCCGACGGTCCGCACCGGCTGGCCACGAGAGAGGGAGCCCGATGACCGAAGGGGACCGCCGGACGGACCGCACGGGCGGGTACCGCGCCTACTCCTACCTGACGCCGGGCGAGGACTTCCCCACCTTCGACCTGGCCCCCGAGCTGGGCCGGGTGGCGCCGTACGTGGCCCCGGTGAGCGCCGAGGAGCGCGACCGGGCGCGCCGGCTGCTGGACGAGCAGGTGGTGATCAGCCTGCACGACCACCCGGTGCGGTTCCCGGACGACATGGAGGACACCCCCGCCTACAACCGGACGGGCCGCCAGCACACGGCCTATGCCGGGCTGCTGGCGTCCCCGCTGACGGTGGTGTTCGACAACATGATGGACGGGACCGCCTGTGTCACCGGGAACGCCCCTTGGCGATGGGACGACATCATCACCGACCTCGGGATGCGCCAGGCGGACCTGGCCCACCAGGGGGACGTGGTGGTGGTGCGCAGCGTGGCGGACATCCGCCAGGTCCATGCCACCGGAAAGGTGGGGGTGGTGTTCGGGCTGGAGGCGGCGACGCCGATCGAGAACGAGCTGGACCGCCTCGACGTGCTGTTCGGGCTCGGGCTGCGCCAGATCGGCATCGCCTACTCGGACGCCAACGCCCTCGGGAGCGGGCTGAGCGAGCCGAGCGACGGGGGGCTGACCGCCTTCGGCCACCGGGCGGTGCGGCGGATGAACCAGGTGGGCCTGGCCATCGACGTGTCGCACTCGTCGGACCGCACCAGCCTGGACGTGTGCGCCGCCAGCGAGCGGCCGGTGCTCATGACCCACGCCGGCGCCCGGGCGATCTGGGACACGACGCGCATGAAGCCGGACGACGTGCTGCGGGCGATCGCGGCGACCGGGGGGGTCATCGGGATGTCGGCGGCGCCCCACACGACGATCTCGGGGGCCCACCGGCGCCACAGCATCGAGTCGGTGCTCGACCACTTCTCCTACTGCGCCGACCTGGTCGGCATCGAGCACGTCGCCTTCGGGCCGGACACCCTGTACGGCGACCACGTCGGGCTGCACCGGGTGTTCGCCCACCTGCTCAGCCTGCCGAGCGCCCCGCCCGAGCTGGAGTTCCCCCGGGTCGAGTACGTGGAGGGGCTGGAGAACCCGACGGAGAGCTTCGTGAGCATCGCCGAGTGGCTCGTCCACCTGGGCCTCGGGGACGGCGAGATCGGGGCGGTGCTCGGCGGCAACATCGTGCGGGCGCTCACCGAGATCTGGCCGGACACCGGGGGTGCGGCGTGAGCGACGAGGCGGCGGAGCTGGGGCGCCTGAGCGAGGCGTTCTTCGAGGCGCAGAACCGGGCCGACCCGCTCGGCGCCACCCTGCTCGGGATCGAGGGGTACGACGGGCTGCTCCCCGACCTCACCCGGGAGGGCGCCCGGGGCGACGCGGCGCGCTTCGCGGCGATCGAGGCCGGGCGGGCCCGCCTCGACCCTGCCGCCCTGGACGAGCGGGGGCGGACCAACCTGGCCGTGCTGGAGCGGCGGTGAGGGGG
>JAKAZC010000276.1 GCA_021826655.1 Actinomycetes bacterium
CGAGGTGGGCTGGGTGGACTCCTCGGGTCAGCACCACACCGCGACCGTGCAGCTCGCGAGCGGCCCACCCCAGTAGCCCGCCACGGGCCGCCGCCGGTCCGTGGCGTCACCCGGGCCCGGCGGCCCTAAGCTCGCGCCATGGCCACGGTCGTAGCCATCGCGAACCAGAAGGGCGGGGTCGCGAAGACGACGACCGTGCAAGCGCTCGGGGTGGCCCTGGCAGAGCGGGGGGAGCGGGTGCTCCTCGTCGATCTCGACCCGCAGGCGTGCCTGACGTTCTCCTTCGGCTTCGACCCCGACCGGTTGGAGGGCTCCATGCACGACGTGCTGGTGCGCCGGGCCAAGGTGGGCGACATCCGGCGGCCGGTGCCCGGGGTGGCCGGCCTGCACCTCGCCCCGGCAACGATCGACCTGGCGGGCGCGGAAGTGCACCTCCTGTCGAGGACCTCCCGCGAGCACGTGCTCGCCGGAGCGCTCGAACCGGTCGGCCCTGACCACGACCTGGTGCTCGTCGACTGCCCGCCCTCGCTCGGTGTGCTCACGATCAACGGCCTGACTGCGGCAGGCTGGGTCCTGATCCCCCTGCAGTGCGAGGCACTGAGCCATCGGGGCGTGGGACAGCTTCTCGAGACGATCGACGACGTGCGCACCTTCGCGAACGCGGCGCTCGGCGTCCTCGGGGTGGTGGCGACCATGTACGACGGTCGGACCCGCCACGCCAGGGAGGTGCTCCACGAGGTCCGGTCCCGCTACGACCTCGACGTCCTCGACCCGCCCATCCCCAAGTCCGTCCGCTTCGCCGAGGCCCCCGCTCGCGGTCGCTCCATCCTGCAGCACGCCCCCGGCTCGGCGGGCTCGGAGGCGTACCGGGCACTCGCGGCGGAGCTGGCCCGGCTGCTGGCCGTGCGCGGAACGGGGCCGCCGCCAGGGCCCTCGGGGCCCGCGAGCTGGCCGGCGGGTCCGGGGTGAATCGGGAGCACCCGAGCGAGGGCGACCTGCCGCCCGATCCGGTCGATCCGCTCGCATCTGCTCGGCGCCCGCCCGATCCGCTCGGCCGCCGGGCCCTCTTCTGGGCGTCCGGCGAACCGGCCGCGGGGGAACCGGAGCACCGGCGGATCCGTGCCCTACCCTTGGGAAAGCGGGCCCTCTTCTCCGCGGCTCACGCGTCCGACGACGTCCCCGGGGCCCAGACGTCGGAGAACCCGCTGACCGAGCGGGGCCCGCTGGTGGTCGGATGCTCGAAGTGTGGCTCGGTGGCCCGGATCGGTCTCGTCGACTTCGTGTTCCTGCAATTCCCGGTCGGGTTCTGGTTCCCCCGCGGCCGGTTCGGCCATCGGATGACGTGCCCCCACTGCCGCCGACGTGTCTGGGCGAGCGTCACGATTCGCCGGGGTGGAGGGGCCGACCTCACACCTGGCCGGTGACCGTGGTTCGTCGGGCCGTCCCGGGTCGCCGCACGGGCGCTCGGCCGGCCCGGTTCACCAGCCGACCTGCATGTGCTCGAGCATGGCGAGGATGGACCGCTCGCTCTCGGAGAGTCCGAGGAGCAGGAGTCCGATCCGGAGTCCCCCGCCGGATGTGACGCCGGCGTGCCCGACCTCGCCGGTGAAGCGGATGCTCACCGAGGCTCCCTCCGGGGCCGGCACCTCAACCGTGACGTGGCGGCCGACGACGTCCCGGCAGGCGAACCCGAGGACCTCCACCCCGGCACCGATCACCGCGACGTCCAGCACGACGCACTCGGCCCGGTTCGCCGCGGGCTCGTCCTCCACGATGCACTGGCCGAACCAGCCCGCAGCCTGGCGTGGGACCCTGCGCCGGTACTCCTGCACGTCGAGGCACCTCCCGGGCGTTCGAGTCGCCGACGAGCGACCTTTTACGACCTATGACACCGTTTCGGGCAGGTGGCCGTTCGGTGAGCCTTTCGCCATGAGACGTCGCCGTGCCCCAGCGCACCCGTCCAAAAGACTTGATCGCGGGCCTCGGTGATCCCTAGCCTCTGCCTTGAAGCGTCCATCTGGTGCCGGCCGCGTGGCGCCCGCACCATGCTCGGGGGGGACCGTGGAGAACACCATGCTCGTGCTGCTCGTCCTCGGCCTCTGGTTGGGCCTCGACGTGGCGCTCGTCGGGCTCGGTCTGCTGGCGCTCCGCGTGAGCCGTCGGGTCGTCCAGCTCCTGGTGGCAACGCGCGCCTGGCCTCATTGACCGGGCCCCGAGACGTCCCGGGGCGAACCGGAGGGAGGGGGAGCCCGCGGCGGCCGCGTGCACTAAATAGTTGACTCTGTCGTCGATCTGTAGTTATCTTCGGGCGCGGTGGGAGAGCCTTCATGTCGCACGTGAACACCGGACCGGCACTCGACCGGCGGCCGCAGCCCGACCCCGACGACACGACCCGCTTCTACTGGGAAGCTGCGGCCGACCGACGGCTCGTCCTGCAGCGCTGTCGTTCCTGCGACACGTTCCAGTTTCCGCCCGACGTGTGCCGCGTGCACTGCCAGTCGGAGGAATTCGAGCACGTCGCCCTCAGCGGCCGCGGCTCCATCTACTCCTACGCGACCGTCGACCGGCCGCTGCATGCAGGCTTCGTCGACGCGCTTCCTTACGTCGTGGCGCTGGTGGAGCTGGTGGAGCAGCCGGGACTGCGCGTGCTCACGAACATCGTCGGCACGGCACCGGGCACCGAGCTCCACTGCGGCATGCCGGTCGAGGTCGACTTCGAGGTGCGCGGCCCGGTCACGTTGCCGCAATTCCGGCTCTCCGGGGCGCGGTGATGACCTCGCTGGCGCGGGACGTGGCGGTCGTCGGGGTGGGGTATTCCGAGCTGACGAGGGCCGGCGATCCGAACCCGAGGTCGCTGGCGCTCGTCGCTGCGAAGGAGGCGCTGGCCGACGCCGGGCTGCGGGGCTCCGACCTCGACGGGATATTCGAGTACAAGTTCGGGCCGGAGTCGCCGGGGGCCCAGGATGCCGCCCGGTTGCTGGGAGCCCCCGACCTGGCTGCGTTCGCCGACATCATGCCGACGGGTCCCTCCGGCCTCGCCGGGGCGCTCGCGGGCGCCATGGCGGTGGCCTCTGGTACCTGCGAGACGGCCCTGGTGTTCCGGTGCCTCACGCGTGCCGCGGGCACCAGGGTGGCGTGGCCGAGGGGCCGGACCGCGTCGGGGGCAACCAGCAGTTCCTCACCCCGTACGGCTACCTGGGGGGGATCATCGTGGAGCTGGCGCTGAAGAAGCGCCGCTGGATGGAGCAGTACTCGCGGCCCGAGGAGGATTTCGGTCGCATCGCGGTGAACGCCAGGCGATGGGCGGCGCTCAACCCGCGCGCCGTGCTGCGTGCCGAGGTCACGATGGGCGACTACCTGTCGTCCCGGATGATCGCCGATCCGTTGCGCCTCCTCGATTGCGACTACCCGGTCAACGGGGCGGTCGCCGCGATCATCACGACGGCGGAACGTGCCCGTGACCTCCGTCAGCGCCCGGTCCTCATCGACGCCATGTCGTACGGGACCGGGAAGGGAGTCGACTGGACGTTCGGGGACGACTACCTGTACGGGGGCACCATCGGCTGCGCGTCCCGCCTGTGGGAGCGGTCGTCGGTGACCCTGGCCGACGTCGACGTCGCCCAGCTGTACGACGGGTTCACCCCCGTGACGGTCTCGTGGATCGAGGCCCTCGGGGCATGCGGGCTGGGCGAGTTTCTACACCGACCACTGGGACCCCTTGTTCGAGGCCTGTGCCGACGAGGGCACGGTGCTGTGCACGCACCTGGGCTCGTCGTCGACGCAGGTCCTCAC
>JAKAZC010000277.1 GCA_021826655.1 Actinomycetes bacterium
GCAACCGTCGCCACCCTGGTGACCGCCTTGACCTATGTCGCCGTGATGGCCGTGCTCAACGTCGTCGTGGCCCACCGGCTCGTCGGCGCGGTCGACGCCCGCCTGACGGACCGCCTGACCGATCTCGGCACCCTCCAGGTGGGGGGCGCGGCCCCGGCCGGAGGGGCGGCCTCGGCGCCGCGCGACAGCCGGGACTTCGACGAGGCGCCGATCTTCGTCTGGAACGTGACGACCGCCGGCGCCACCACCTCCTCCACGGCCTCCGCTCCGGCCCTCCCCCGCCGAACCTGGTCGGCGGGACCGGCCAGTTTCGAGCTGGCCGGCTTGCCGTTCCGCTTCAGGGCCGAGCCCTCGCCCGCCGGCTGGACCGTCGTCGGCGTGTCCGCCAGCCAGGTCGGCCGGGTGCGTTCCGCTCTCCTGCTGCCCGAGATCCTGGTCGGCGCCCTGCTGATGGTCATGGTCTACGGCGGTGCTCTGCTGGTCGGCCTGCGGGCCTCGGCGCCGCTGGCCCTGGTCAGCAAGCGGCAGGCGGAGTTCACGGCGGACGCCTCCCACGAGCTCCGCACCCCCCTCAGCGTCATCGAGGCCGAGGTCAGCCTGGCCCTCAGCCGGCCGCGCGAGCCGGCGGCCTACCGGGAGACGCTCGAGCGGGTGGCCGCCGAGGGCCACCGCCTCCAGCGCATCGTCGACGACCTGCTGTGGCTGGCCCGAGCCGACGCCGACGACCGGGCCCCCGGGTCGTTCGGGCCGGTCGACCTCGGCGCCGTCGCCGGCGCCTGCGTGGACCGCTTCGGGGCCGTTGCCGCGGCCCGCGGGGTGACCATCCGCCTCGAGCCGCCCCCGGGTGACCCCGTGATCGTGAGGGCCACGCCGGAGATGATCGACCGCCTGACCGGCGTCCTGGTGGACAACGCCTGCCGCCACGCCGGCGAGACCGGCGGCGCGGGCGACGGCACGGGAACCGTGCTGGTCCGCGTGGGCGGCACCGGGGTCCGGGCCTTCCTCACGGTGGAGGACTCGGGTCCGGGCATCCCCCCCGAGGAGCGGCCCCGGGTGCTCGACCGGTTCCACCGGGCCACGGACGAACCGGGCGGCACCGGCTTGGGCCTGGCCATCGCCGACTCGGTGGTACGGGCCACCCACGGCACGTGGTCCATCGGGCAGGCCGCGGCCGGCGGAGCCCGCATGGAGGTGTCCTGGCGGCGGGCCATCGGCACACCGGGACGCGACGCTCCTCGACAAGGGCGGGAAGGGCCCGGGCGTCCCGGGCCGGCCACCGACGCGGCCGGATCTTCTCCCAGGGCGAGAGGGGATTCCGCCACGCTTACCTGATCCTTAGGCGGACATGCGATCCCCTTCACGTGATCTTTAGCTTCGCTCCGTAGCGTTGGGGCCATGGAAAGGGAACGCATCGACGGGCGGGACGGCCTCCGCCAACGAGCCCTGGCCGCCCGCCGGGACGCCCACCTCGGGCGGGTGAGCGGCGCCACCAAGGCGGCCGGGGTGGCCACGGTGGCCGCGGTCGGCGTCTTCGGCATCTACGTCAGCCGGACGATTCCCGGCCACTCCACCGCCTCGACGACCAACCCGGCGGCAGCGTCCTCGGCATCGGCCGCCCCGGCGGGCAGCTCGGCCGCCCCGGCGGGCACGAGCGCCGGCTCGTCGAGCGGTGCCTCCTCGAGCCCGGCCACCCTGGCCCCACCGTCGGCGCCGCCCGTGCGCACGGTCCGGCCGCCCGTGGTCGTCTCGGGCGCCAGCTGAGGCCGATGACGGCGACGTCGAGCGGGCATGGTGCGGTCTTCCGGACGCGCGCCCTGGGGACGAGTGCCGAGCTGGTGGTGACCGACCCGCAGGTGGTGGTGGCCGCCGCCCGCGTCCTCCAGGACGAGCTCGACCGGATCGATCGGGTCGCCAGCCGCTTCCGCCCCGACTCGGAGCTCATGGACCTGAACCGGTCGGCCGGTCGGCCGTGTGCCGTGAGCGAGGACCTGCTCGAGGCGGTCTCGGTCGCCCTCAGGGTGGCACGGGCCACCGGAGGGGCCGTGGACCCCACCGTCGGGGGGGCCATGCGCCGCCTCGGGTACGACCGGGACTTCCAGGCGGTGGCCGGTGGAGTCGGCGGCTCACTGCCCGAGCCCCGACCCGTGCCCGGATGGCGGTCGGTCGTCGTCGACGCCGAGGCGGGGACCCTCACCTTGGAGCGCGGCGTCCACCTGGACCTCGGGTCGACGGCCAAGGCCCTCGCCGCCGACCGGGCCGCCGGCGAGGTGGCCGACCGGTTCGGCTGCGGCTCCCTGGTCTCCCTGGGTGGCGACGTCGCCGTGGCCGGCCCCCACCCCGAGGGGTTCGCGGTGGCCCTGGCCGACGTGAGCGGCGACCCCGGGGACGGCCCGGAAGGCGGCCATGGGCACGGGCCCGGGGGTGGTGCGTGCACCGCCCCCACGGTGACCGTGCGAGCCGGGGGCCTGGCCACGTCCGGGGTGGCGGCGCGGCACTGGATGCTGGGTGGTCGCCGGGTCCACCACCTCGTCGACCCGGCCACCGGGCTCCCGGTGGCGCCCTGCTGGAGGACGGTCACCGTCGCCGCCGGCACCTGCATCGACGCCAACGCCGCCTCGACGGCGGCCATGGTGAAGGGGGCCGCCGCGCCGGCCTGGCTGGAAGCCCTCGGCCTACCCGCCCGGCTCGTCTCGCTGGAGGGCGACGAGGTGCTTACCGGCGGATGGCCTGCGTCGGGGCCCTGCCCGGCGGCCGGACGACCATGACCGGCGTCCTCCTGGCCACGGTGGGCCACGGGACCACCGCGCTGTGGTATCTGACCCGCTCGACCGGGCTCGTGGCCTTCATGCTCCTCTCGGCCACGCTGGTCCTCGGCCTGGTGTCCGCCGTCGGGTGGACCACCGAGCGGTGGCCTCGCTTCCTGTCCCAGTCCCTCCACCGGAACCTCTCCCTCTTCTGCCTGGCCGTCGTGGCCGTCCACGTCGTGAGCACCGTCGGCGACGGGTTCGTTCCCATCCACCTGGCCGACGCCGTGATCCCCTTCCGCGAGCCCTACCGCCCGCTGTGGGTGGGGTTGGGCGCCCTGGCCTTCGACCTCATGCTGGCCGTCCTGATCACCAGCGGGCTGCGGCACCGCATCGGCTTCGCCCGCTGGCGTGCCGTGCACTGGCTGGCCTACCTGTCCTGGCCCCTCGCCGCCTTCCACGAGCTCGGGAGCGGGACCGACGTCCACCTCCCGGTGCCGCTGGTGGTCAACGTCGTCTGCCTCGGGGCCGTCTTCGGCACCGCCGTATGGCGCCTGGCCGGCGCACCCCGGCTCGAGGCGGGCTGGCGGGCCGCCACCGTCGGCGCCGCCGTCCTGGTGGTCGTCGGCCTGGTCTCGTTCGCCCTGGCCGGGCCCCTCCAACCGGGGTGGTCGCGCCGGGCCGGCACCTCGCTCGCCCTCCTCCGCCAGCTGAGCCCGGGCGGCCCGGCCGCGGCGAGCACGCCGGCGGCCGCCCCTGCCGGCGGGACGTCCACCAACCCGTCCACGAGCCCGTCCACGAGCCCGTCATCCGGTGCCACGCCCGCCACGAGCCCGGCATCCGGGCCACTGCCGGTCCTGCCCTTCAGCGCCGCCGTGACCGGCTCCTACCAGACCTCGGCCCCCAACCGCGCCGACCAGGTGGCGGTGGTGCTGTCCATGCAGGTGCAGGGTTCGCCCGCCGCCCCCCTCACCGTCAGGCTCATCGGCACGCCGGTGGAGGGCGGTGTCTCCATGACCTCGAGCCAGGTCACCTTCGGCCCC
>JAKAZC010000278.1 GCA_021826655.1 Actinomycetes bacterium
ATCCCCAGGTGGACCGCCCACGGCGTCCCCCCCTGCGCCCGGACCATGCCGGCGGCCCGGCTCGACGCTCCCTTGCCCAGGACGTCGCGCTCGACCAGCACGACGCGCCCGAGCCCGGACCGGCGGAGGAACCACGCGCACCACCCGCCGACGGTGCCGCCGCCGACAACAACCACGTCCGCGCTTCCGCCGCTCGCCCCCGTGCGCACGGGTGCACCCTGGCATAAACTGAACCGTCAGTCAATCGCGTGCGCGCCGGCGGCCGCCGGGCGCACGCGCCGGAAGGAGGGCCCGTGTACCAGCTGTCGGACGAGGACCGCGCCGTGCGGGACCGCCCCCGGGCCTTCGTGGACGACCTGATCCCGTACGAAGAGGAGGCGGAGTCCAACGGCGGCCACCTGCCGGTGGAGGTGGACACGGCCATGCGGGCCCGCGCCAGGCACGAGGGCCTGGTTGCCACCAACATCCCCCGAGAGCTCGGCGGCGGGGGCTGCACCACGCTCCAGCAGGTCCTGGTGCAGGAGCAGGTGGGCCGAGCCACGAACGCCCTTGCCTGGATGCTGTCCACGCCGCCCCGCTGGTGGGTGCCCGTGGCCACCGAGCTGCAGATCGAGCGGTGGCTGCGACCGACGGTCGCCGGCGAGGCCGCCGAGTGCTACGCCATCACCGAGGAGCACGCCGGGTCCGACGTCTCGGCCATCGAGTCCACGGCGCGCCGGGACGGGGACGGGTACGTGCTCGACGGCGTCAAGTGGCACGTGACCTCCTACAACGAGGCCACCTACGCCTTCTTCCAGGCCCGGCTGGCAGACGGGCCGCACGCCGGCAACCACGGCATGTTCTTGGTCGACCTCCCCACCCCGGGCGTGCGCGTGGTGCGGACGCCGGCGTACTCGCACACGTTCGCCCACCACCACCCGATCGTCGCCTTCGAGGGCGTGCGAGTCCCCGCCACCCACCTCGTGGGCGAGGAGGGCGGCGGCATGCGGTACGCCTACGAGTGGTTCCGCTTCGAACGGATCATGGTGGCCGCGCGCTGCCTGGGCGCGGCCGAGCGCCTGGTGGAGGAGGCCACGAGCTTCGCCCGCCAACGGACGGTTTCGGGGTCTCCCATCATGGAGCACCAGCTCGTGCAGGCGATGCTGGCCGACAGCGCGACCGAGCTCTTTGCCGGTCGGGCCATGCTCTACGAGGCGGCGCGCGGCGTGGACGAGGGCCGCGACGGCAAGGTCCAGCACGGCCAGGCGTCCATGGCAAAGCTCTTCGCCTCCGAGATGGCCAACCGCGTGGCGGACCGCGCCGTGCAGATCTTCGGCGGCCGGGGGTACATGCGAGAGAACGTGGCCGAGCGGTTCTTCCGGGAGCTCCGGGTCGAGCGGATCTGGGAAGGGACCAGCGAGATCCAGCGGGTGATCGTGGCGGCGCAACTGGCCAAACGCGGCATCGGCGCCCTGGCCTGATCCGCGCGGGCCGAACGGTCAGCCGTCGGTCAGCGCACGCCCTGGGCGTGCTCCCTTCCCGCCGCCGCGGCCGCGGAGCCCGACCGCGGGCGTCGCGGCCGGCCGGTATAGCCCGAGGCGACCATGGTCACGAACTGGTGGACGCCGTCCTCCTCGGGAGCCATCGGCCCGGGGATCGCCCGGGGGTTCGACAGGCCGCGCTGGACCGATTCGCAAGCGAGCCAGTCCTGGCGGTTGGTGACGTCCCAGAAGTCCACGGCGAAGGACGGGTCGAAGCCCGGGCGGCCCGCGTCATCCGGAGCGAAGTGCCACTCGCAGACGACCCGGGTGCGGTCGGCCGCCAGCGGGGTGAGCACATGCGTCATGACGTAGTCAGGGTGGAGGCTCACCAGCACGTTCGGGAAGATTCCGATGTAGTCCACGATCCGGCGGCGGTGGCCGTCCAACCCGCGGAGGGGACGAGCGTCGGTGTGCCCGTCGAGCGACATGGTCTCGAAGCCGTCCCGCAGGTCCATCCAGCCGCCCGCCCAGGCACCGGCCGGGTTGTGGTAGTTGTCCCCACTTCTCGGCGGGCTGGCTGCGCACAGCTCGGGATGGATGACGGGACAGTGGTAGCACTCCTGGTAGTTCTCGACCAGAACCTTCCAGTTGGCGGCCACCACGTAGTCGTGGCGGCCCCGGGTTACGAGCCGCTCCATCTCGTAGGGGGCGATCACCGGCTCGAGCCCGGCCACATGCTCGTCGAAGGGCCCGGCGGCCCCGGACGCGTCCACGAAGAGCAGGTTGTGCCATTCGGCGCAGGGAAGCTCGACCAGGCCGTAGCTGTCCACGTCGAACGAGGCGACGCCGTCGAAGCCCGGGGCCTTTCGCAACCGGCCGTCCAGTCGGTACGACCAGGCATGGTAGGGACACAGCACGATCGGCCGGTTCACGGTCTCGGCGCCGCACGGGAGGAGCTCGTGCCCCCGGTGCCGGCATGCGTTGGCGAACGCCCGCACGATGCCGTCCTGGGCCCGGATCAGGAACACGCCGCCCCCGCCAGACAGTTCCCGGCTTCGACCCTCGACTGACTGATCATACAGTCAATCCTACGGCATCGGCGGCTGCGGGTAAACAGGCGACACCCGAAGGCGTCACCCGAAGCGCACGACCCGCAGGTGGCCGCCGACCCGCTCCGTCACCTGCTCGAAGGACACGCCCTGGTCGGCCGACCGGTAGACGCATCCGTCCGGAGTCCCCAGCGCCACCGCGCCGCCCCTGGCGTCCAGCGTGCCCGTGTCGAGGTTGAAGGGAAACGCGGGCGGCACCCCGTTGGCGCACGGCTCCATCGGCCCTCCGATCGTGCCGCGGTAGAGACGGCCGTCGGTCGTGTCCGGACCGGTCGAGGCCGTCACGTACACGACGTCACCGTCCATCGCCACAGCACGGCAGTACGGGGCGTGGAGACCGGCCTGCGTCCACTGCCACGTCACGCCGTCGTCCAGGCTCCAGCCCACTCCTGCGGCAGCGGCCGCCACCACCCGGCCGGACAGGCCCCCGACCACCTCGTGGACGTCCACCTCGGGCGCCAGCACGCCCGTCCAGGTCCGGCCCTCGTCGACCGATCGCCAGACCCCACCGACGTGCACGTTCACCAACCAGGCACCGGACTCCGTGACCGTCGCGGAGCGAAGGTCGGGAGAAGGGCCAGCAGGGTTCTGCCATCCTTCCCGGCCGGGAGCGGCTGTGAAAGCCGGGAGAGGCTCCACGCCGCCGCCCTGCGGGTCCACAAGGGCCAGCCGGGCGCCAGCCAACCCGACGACCACTGACCCGCTGTCGGCAATGAGGCTCTGCCCGGCCGGCTCGCCCAATCTGGCCAGCGGCGTCACGCCGTCACGGTCCACCCGGACCACCCGATCGCCGTCGAAGAGGGCGTACATGAGCGGGCTGACCCCCACAGCCGCCTGCCGGGCGATCGCGGTGACCCGGACGTCCTCTGCGAGCGACAGCTGGCGGTCGACATCTTCCAGGTGATCGGTGGTGCCGACCAGCAGCATGGGGAAGGCCCCCGCTACCTGAACATGGAGCGACGGGCAGCCCGGCCGATGCGGGTCGTCGCCGTGCCGACCGGATGGCGCGCGTACTGCATGGCCCGCACCGGCCGCGGCGTGGCCCGTCGCTTGATGGAGCCGGCGGTGCTCCGGACCGGGTGGATCGCCCTGCGCACCGGCCGGGGCAAAAAGCCGCGCATGAAGCTCACCTTGACCTCCTCGATCGCGTCTGAAGGGAGTGTAGGCAGCGTGGGATCGGGTGCCTCCGCTGCCGGTGCGCGACCGCCCCG
>JAKAZC010000279.1 GCA_021826655.1 Actinomycetes bacterium
ATGCGGGTGAAGTGCGCGTCGCTGGCCTGGCACACGCTGCGGAGTGCCCTCCGGTCGCCGGGCGACCGTGTCTCGACGGAGACCGGCGGATCGACGGAACCGCCCTCGTCGGCGGAATAGGCGGAATCGACAGCCATGGCGTCGCCCGACCACTACAGCCCGGTCTCGCTCACGCGGGACTGCGACGTGACCCTGATCCCGGGAGGTCAGCGGCTGAGGCTCCATCAGGGAGACCGGGTCGTCGTGACCCAGGCGCTGGGCGGGACCTTCACCGTGCAGACGGAGGAGGGGTACCTCGCGAGGATCAGCGCGGCGGACGCCGATGCCATCGGCCGGAGCGTCGCCGACCTCGACACCCAAGCGGGCGCCCCCGAGGTCGCCGGCTCGGGACCCTTCGATCTCGACAAGGTCATCGACCAGCTCAAGACGGTGTACGACCCCGAGATCCCCGTCAACGTGGTCGACCTGGGGCTCATTTACGATTGCCGGGCCGAGCCGCTCGACGGCGGTGGCCACCGCGTCGAGATCAAGATGTCGATGACCGCCCCGGGCTGTGGCATGGGCGACGTGCTGAAGGACGACGCCGAGGCCAGGGTGCAGGCCATCCCCGGCGTGACCGAGGTGGAGGTGGAGCTGGTCTGGGACCCCCCCTGGGACATGGGCAGGATGTCGGAGGTGGCCCGGCTCGAGCTCGGCCTGTACTGAGCCCGGCCTGTACTGAGCTCGACCGGATGACTTCGAGCCGGACTACGCGGCCCGCAGGGAGCGCGAGCGTGACGGCGACAGCGACGGCCGCGGGGATGCGATGAGGCCCGTCGTCGTCGTCGGCGACGGGCCCGGCACCCCGAGGGTCGACCCGGTGACCGCCGCCCGGCGGGCGGGGGTGGACGACGGGATCCTCCTCCTCGGCTGGATCGTCGACGACCGCTCGTGGATCGGGGGCCTGGGCACCTGGCCGGCCCTCAGCCACCAGCCGGTGACCGGCCTCGCCGCCGCTGCGACGTCGGGACGCGTCGAGTACCTTCCGGCCCGCCTGGCCTCCATGCCCGCGCTGCTGCACGGACCCCTCGCGCCGGCGGTCGCCGTCGTCGCCGGGGTCCGGCGGGGGTCGGGGTTCGCCTTCACGGAGAACGTGGGCTACGCCGACACCGGGGCACGCCTGGCCCCGTCGGTGATCGTCGAGCTGGTGGACGCGCCCGACGTCGGTGCTCCCCCGATAGAGGGAAACATCGTGGAGGTGCTCGACGGCGGGCCCGGGCCGGTGCCACCCGCGCCGAGGAACCCCGACGAGACGGACCGGCGGATAGCGGCCATGGCGGCGTCGGTCGTCCCCGAGGGTGCGACGGTTCAGTACGGCCTCGGCCGCCTCCCCGAAGCGGTCGTCCGGTCGATCGACCGTCGCGTCTCGGTCGTCTCGGGTCTCATCACCGACGCGGTCGTCGGGCTCCGCGACCGCGGCCTCCTCGTAGGCCGGCCGCTCGGCTCCTACGTCTGGGGCGGCGAGGATCTCCTCGGCATGGTCCGTGAGGGTCGGATCCGACCAGTCGGGATAGAGGAGCTGCACCGGGACGGTCGCCTCGCCTCCACCCCGCAGTTCGTGTCGATCAACGCCGCGCTCGAGGTCGGGCTCGACGGAGCCGTCAACGTCGAGCGAGCCGGCTCGCGCCTGGTAGCCGGCGCGGGGGGGCACCCCGACTACTGCGAGGCGGCGACCCGATCGCCCGGAGGGATCTCGCTCGTCGTCCTTCCGTCCACCCACCGCGGGCGATCGTCCATCGTGGCCGCGCCGTCGGTCGTCTCCACCCCCCGAACCGACGTGCACGTCGTCGTGACCGAGCACGGGATCGCCGACCTGCGCGGGCTCGGGGAGGGCGCGAGGCGGCGTGCCCTCCTCGCCGTCGCCGATCCCGCCCACCGCGCCCGCCTCGAACGGATGGCGGCGGAAGGCGCCTGAGCCCCGGTGACGGGGCGCTTGGCACCGCCCCGGTGACGGGCGAGACGCCTACACGACCCGGTTGGCCCCGTGGCCCTGCCAGTAGCGGTCGCGAAGGACCCGCTTGTAGAGCTTCCCCGTGTCGAGGCGGGGGAGCTCCGTCATGAAGTCGACGGAGCGGGGGCACTTGTAATGGGCCAGCCGCTCCCGGCAGTAATCGATGAGCCTCTCCTGTAACGCTTCGCCCGGCCCGGCGCCGGCAGCGGGCTGCACGACCGCCTTCACCTCCTCCCCCATCTCGTCGTTGGGAACCCCGATGACGGCGACGTCGGCCACCTCCGGATGCATGACGAGGACGTCCTCGACCTCCTGCGGGTAGATGTTCACCCCGCCCGACACGATCATGTAGAGCTTGCGGTCGGTCAGGTAGAGGTAGCCCTCCGCGTCGAGGTAGCCGACGTCCCAAAGGGTGTACCAACCCCGCTCGTTGAAGGTCTCACCGGTCTTGACGGGATCGTTGTGGTACTCGAACCCGCCACCGACCACCTCGAACCAGATGACGCCCGGCTCGCCCGCGGGCAGCTCCTTCCCGTCGTCATCGAGGATGTGAGGCGTTCCGCTCACGAACCGGCCCACCGAACCGGGGTGGGCGAGCCACTGCTCGGATGTGACCCAGGTGATCCCGCCGCCCTCGGTACCGGCGTAGTACTCGTTGATGATCGGCCCCCACCATTCGATCATCCGGCGCTTCACGTCCACCGGGCACGGTGCCGCTGCGTGCACGACGGCCCTGAGGCTCGAGATGTCCGCGGCCTTCCGCTCCCCTTCGGGCAGCTTCAGCATTCGCACGAACATCGTCGGCACGAACTGCCCGTGCGTCACGCGGTGCGCGCTGATCAGCTGGAGGCATCGTGCGGCGTCGAACCGCTCCATCACCACGACGGTGCCCCCGGATCGCTGGGCGGCCATCGACCACGCGATCGGGGCCGCGTGGTAAAGGGGGGCCGGGCTCAGGTACACGTCGCCCTCGCCGAAGCCCAGCATCGCCGCGAGGAGCGGGAAGGGATCGGCCTCCCCGTACGGCATCCCCGAGAGCGGCCGGAGGACGCCCTTCGGGCGCCCGGTGGTCCCCGAGGAGTAGAGCATCGGCACGCCTTCCTCCTCGTGTTCGAGC
Source organism: Actinomycetes bacterium (assembly GCA_021826655.1). Next base: position 3,108 of record JAKAZC010000279.1, read on the forward strand.
GGCTCCGCGGCGAACGCGCCGACGGCGTCCTCGTAACGCTGGTACCCCGCCACGTCGCCGTGCATCGCGAGCCGGCATTCCACCGCGGGGACGAGCGCCGCCAGCGGCTCGGCGAGCTCGGCCATGGCGGCCGACGTGATCAGCGCCCGGGCCCCGCAGTCCTCCACGATGTACGCGGTCTCCTCCGGCGTCAGGTGATTGTTGATCAGGGTCCAGTACAGGCCCGAACGCTGCGCCGCCCACGCGACCTCGTGGACCCGCTCGTTGTTCTCGAGCACCACCGCCAGGTGGTCACCGGGGCGCAGGCCCTGGTGGTGGAGGAAGTTCGCCAACCGGTTCGAACGGTCCTCGAGCTCGCGGAAGGTGACCAGGCCAGGCCGCAGCTCGTCCAGGACCGCGCGCAGCCCGGTCAGCCCGGACCAGGCCTGCACATCGCGGACCGTGGCCGGCCCGAACGCGCCCAGGTATCGGCTCACCAGTCCCGGCAGCGTCAGCGGGCCCTGGTGCGACGCGGACGGACCGAGCCAGCGCTCGGCCGAGGTGTGCAGGGACTGGCCGGACCGGCCCCAGACGGCGCGCGGCGGCACCTGCACCAGCGGCACGCAGGCCCGTACGGCCTGGGCGAGTGCGGCGGGCGGATACTGCGGCCAGCGCTGGGCCA